>CM001167.1:0-235679 GCA_000212915.1 Bacteroides coprosuis DSM 18011 | reverse complement strand
GTATTCTTATCGGAATATTTACTTTAGCTTAGTAGTTTTAAACCGAACAAGAAAAACGTAATACATAAAAAATAGAGTTAAGATAGAAAAAATTAATGCTGTTAGTATGCTGCTTAGTAGCAGTTTTGTCAGTAAGTGCACAAAAGCACATACAGTATGAAGTACGTTATGCACATCATCCAGAAGATGTGAAGAATTACGATACAGAAAAGTTGCGTAAACACTTCTTATTCGAAAAGGTATTCGAATCGAATCAGATCAATATGATTTATACCATGTACGATCGTTTTATCGTAGGTGGAGCTTTACCTATGGGTGAGGTTTTAACCCTAGATGCTATTGATCCTTTAAAGGCACCCAACTTTTTACACCGTAGAGAGCTAGGTATCATCAATGTAGGAGGTGAAGGTATTGTAAAGGTAGGTAAGAAGAGCTACAAACTAAACTTCAAAGAAGCTCTTTATGTAGGAGCAGGAGATCACGAAGTAAGCTTTGAATCAGTAGATGCAGGTAAACCAGCTAAATTCTACTTCAATTCAGCACCAGCACACACTTCATACCCAGTAAAGAAGATTACGCTAAAAGAAGCTAATATCATAAACGCTGGTTCATTAGAAGAATCAAATGCACGTGTGATCAATCAGTTGATAGTAAAAGAAACAGTACAAGTATGTCAACTGCAAATGGGTCTAACTGAACTACAACCAGGTAGTGTTTGGAACACTATGCCAGCACACACACACGACCGTAGAATGGAAGCCTACTTCTACTTCAACTTACCAGAAGACCAAGCAGTATGCCACTATATGGGTCAA
Source organism: Bacteroides coprosuis DSM 18011 (assembly GCA_000212915.1). Lineage (NCBI taxonomy): Bacteria > Pseudomonadati > Bacteroidota > Bacteroidia > Bacteroidales > Bacteroidaceae > Bacteroides > Bacteroides coprosuis. Next base: position 234,864 of record CM001167.1, on the reverse strand, counting down.
CCTCAAGAATCACGTCACATCTTCCTTCACAACGAACAAAGTGTGATTTCTCCCGAATGGTCAATCCACGCAGGAGCAGGAACATGTAACTATACATTTATCTGGGGTATGGCAGGTGAAAACCTAGACTATAACGATATGGATAAAGTATATCCAACGGATATAAAATAAGAAATCGGAAAGTACAGCGTAATATACGCTATATTATATAATGTGAACATATCAGTGAGAAAGCTGTGTCTTTAATTAGGCACAGCTTTTTTTATAAACGAATAATGCAGTATTTAGATGTCTGATAGGAAGCATATATATCTATTAAATAGATAATAAAAGATTTAACATGACACCGACATCGTGATGCTTTGACACCGACATGATGATCTCTTAACCCTGACCAAATGAAATCTTATCGCCTTCAGAACAAAAGTTGAGTTTTGATACCGAATATAAAGTAGCTGAGGAATAATAGAGGAACAAGAGGGGCATTGAGTTCTTGAAAATATTAAAATAGAATCTTTTATTGAGGGTGAAATGCTTTTTATTCAGCTGTGTATATACTGTTTATAAAAGAGATCAACATCTTTTAAGATTAATAAACTGTGAATATTATATTCCTATTTTTTGAATATTAAAAGATTAGCACTAATTTTGCACCCTATTTATAGCGTGGAATAAAGTATAAATCAAATAAATATTGTCAGAATGAACGTTTCATTACAAAACATTGACAAAGTAAGTGCCCTACTTACCGTAAAGCTTGAAAAAGCAGATTATCAGGAGAATGTTGATAAAACATTAAAAAACTTTCGCAAACAAGCGCAAGTTCCTGGCTTCCGTAAAGGAATGGTCCCAGCAGGATTAATCAAAAAAATGTATGGTAAGTCTGCAGTAGCTGAAGAAGTTAATAAACTATTATCAGAAAAAATTTATGGTTATATCAAAGATAATAACCTAAATATACTAGGTGAACCTCTACCAAACGAAGAAAAACAAACTCCAATTGATTTCGAAACAATGGAAGAATTTGAGTTTGTATTTGACATAGCGTTAGCTCCTGAAATTAAGGCTGAAATCAGTAAAGATGTCAAAGTAGGTTATAATATTATAGATGTAACTGAAGAGATGGTTAATAGCCAAGTTGAAGTACATACTCAACGCACAGGTTCATACGAACAAGTTGAAGAGTACCAAGACAAAGACATGTTAAAAGGTGCTATTGCTGAAGTAAACGAAAAAGGCAATATTAAACGTACAGGTATTAAGGCTGATGATGTAGTTCTTATGCCTGCATACATGAAAGACGAAGATCAGAAAGCTTTATTTAAAGATGCAAAAGTTAAAGATAATATTATCTTTAACCCTGGAAAAGCATATGAAAATAATGCTGCTGAAATAGCTTCTCTTTTAAAAATTGAAAAAGAAGAAGTAGAAAACTTAGATTCAGATTTTAAATTCCAAATTACTGAAATTACTCGTTTTGTTGCTGGTCCTATCAATCAAGAATTATTTGACCAAGTTTACGGCGAAGGCGAAATTAAATCAGAAGAAGAATTCAGAGCTAGAATCAAAGCTGATATTGAAAAACAATTCTCTTTAGATAGCAATTATCGTTTCTTATTAGACTTACGTGAAGTTCTAATTAAAAATGAAGGCGAAATTCAATATCCAGATGCTATTCTAAAACGTCTAATGCTTCTTAATAATGAAGGTAAAGACGAAAAATTCGTTGAAGAAAACTACGATAAGAGCATCGAGGAATTAACATGGCACATCATCAAAGAAAAGCTAGTTAAGGAAAACGAAGTTAAGGTAGAGGAAGACGAAGTAAAAGAGATGGCAAGAGCTGCGACCAGAGCACAATTTGCTCAATACGGTATGACTCAAGTTCCAGAAGATCTTCTGGAAAATTACGTAGGGGAAATGATGAAGAATCGTCAAACTGTAGATAGCCTTGTTAATCGTGTTGTTGAAACAAAATTAGCTGAAGCTTTAAAAGATAAAGTTACTTTAGAAAACAAGACTGTATCTATTGAAGAATTCAACAAGCTATTTGAAAAATAAGAATAAGTACACATTATGATAAAACACAAGGTTATTTAGGAATAAATAACCTTGTGTTTTTTTTGTATCTATTCTTTTTCGTTTCTTTGTATCTAATTAAAACAAAAAGGACATTGTTATGGATGATTTTAGAAAATATGCTGTCAAGCATTTAGGAATGAATGGCTTGGCTCTCGATCAGGTTGTTAAGGCTCAGGCTGGATATTTGAATCCATATATCCTAGAGGAAAGACAATTAAATGTTACCCAATTAGACGTATTCTCACGTTTGATGATGGACCGTATAATATTCCTAGGAACTGAAGTTAACGATTATACAGCAAATACGTTACAAGCTCAATTACTATACTTAGACTCTGTTGATGCAGGAAAAGATATCTCTATTTATATCAACTCTCCTGGAGGTTCTGTTTACGCAGGTTTAGGTATTTATGACACGATGCAATTTATTAGTAGTGATGTTTCTACTATTTGTACAGGTGTAGCAGCATCAATGGCAGCTGTATTGCTTGTGGCCGGTGCCGATAAAAAACGTTTTGCTTTGAAGCACTCTAGAGTGATGATCCATCAACCAATGGGCGGTACTCAAGGTCAAGCTTCTGATATCGAAATTACAGCACGCGAAATTTTAAAACTAAAAAAAGAATTATACACTATTATTGCTGATCACTCAAATCAATCTTATGATCAAGTATATAAGGATTCTGACCGTGATTACTGGATGACTGCACAGGAAGCCAAAGATTATGGAATGATTGATGAAGTATTGATTAAGAAATAAATATGGCTAAATCAAATAAAGAGGGTAGGCATTGTAGCTTTTGTGGTAGACCTGAGAAAGAAGTAGGTTTACTGATATCTGGCTTGAACGGATTCATTTGTGACAATTGTGCTACCCAAGCTTATGAAATAAGTAAAGAGGCTCTTCAATCTATACATGCTACTACTTCTGATCCAGAATTAACAATGGAGGATTTACCAAAACCTAGTGAAGTAAAGCAATTCTTAGATGACTATGTTATCGGTCAAGATGATGCCAAACGCTATCTTTCTGTAGCTGTGTACAATCATTATAAGAGGATTCTTCAAGACAACTCAGATGACGAGGTTGAAATAGAGAAGTCGAACATAATAATGGTAGGAAGCACTGGTACAGGGAAAACTTTATTAGCACGTACTATTGCTAAACAATTAAATGTTCCCTTCACAATTGTAGATGCTACAGTATTAACTGAAGCTGGATATGTGGGTGAAGATATTGAGAGTATTTTGACTCGTTTGTTGCAGGTTGCAGACTACGATGTAGAAAAGGCTGAAAAAGGTATCGTTTTTATTGATGAAATAGATAAAATTGCTCGTAAAGGCGATAATCCATCAATAACAAGAGATGTAAGTGGTGAGGGAGTGCAACAAGGACTTTTGAAACTACTCGAAGGTTCTATTATAAATGTTCCACCACAAGGGGGTCGTAAGCATCCTGATCAAAAGATGATACCTGTCAATACAAAGAATATATTATTTATTTGTGGAGGTGCTTTTGATGGTATTGAACGTCGGATTGCCCAAAGACTAAATACTCATGTTGTGGGGTACAATGCTTCGAGAGATACAGCAAAGGTAGATATGACTAACTTGATTAAATACATTACTCCTCAAGATTTAAAATCTTTTGGACTAATTCCTGAAATCATAGGTCGTTTACCTATTCTTACTTATTTAAATCCATTAGATAGGGATGCCTTGCGTCGTATTTTAACAGAACCAAAGAACTCTGTTATTAAACAAAACCAAAAATTGCTTCAGATGGATGGAGTAGATTTGAAGTTTAATGAAGATGTATTTGATTACATTGTTGATAAAGCTATTGAATTTAAATTAGGAGCTAGAGGATTAAGATCAATTGTAGAAACTATAATGATTGATGTGATGTACGAGGTTCCTTCAATGGATGTCAAAGAGTATGCTGTTACTCTGGACTATGCTAAGAAACAACTTGAAAAATCCAATATGGCAGTCAATCAATAATTATTTGCTATAAAAGGGTGTGATATATCATAATTTATCTTATTTTCAATATAAATTATAACTAATATTATACTTGAATATTAATAAGTTGTTTATAACTTTGTTTTAACTCCTTAGGTTATTCTAGGGAGTTTTCTTTGAAAGAAATGAACTAACTAATAATCAAAATAGCAAGATGGCTGATAAGGTAAATTTGAAAGCTGAACTGAAGGAATACTTTGGATTTGATAAATTTAAGGGTAATCAGGAAGCTATAATAAAGAACCTCTTAGCTGGTAATGATACTTTTGTGTTGATGCCTACAGGTGGGGGAAAGTCTTTGTGTTATCAACTTCCGTCAATTTTGTTGGAAGGAACGGCTATTGTGGTTTCACCATTAATTGCTCTGATGAAGAATCAGGTAGATGCCATGCGCAGCTTTAGTGAGATTGATGGTGTAGCACATTATATCAATTCATCTTTAAACAAAAGTGAAATCGAGCAGGTAAAAGAAGATCTTGTGTCTGGAAAGACTAAGCTTCTCTATGTTGCTCCTGAATCTCTAACAAAGGAGGATAATGTTGATTTTTTGAAGTCTATTAAGATTTCATTTTATGCAGTTGATGAGGCTCATTGTATTTCTGAATGGGGACATGATTTTCGTCCAGAGTACAGAAGAATACGGCCTATAATAGATGAGATTGGGAAAGCTCCACTTATCGCATTGACAGCTACAGCTACTCCTAAGGTGCAACATGATATCCAAAAGAACTTGGGTATTGTTGATGCAAAAGTTTTTAAATCATCATTTAATCGTCCCAATCTTTACTATGAGGTAAAAGCCAAAACTAAAGATGTTGATAAGGACGTAATACTGTTTATTAAAAACAATCCGAATAAATCAGGTATCATATACTGTCTAAGTCGTAAAAAAGTAGAAGAGTTAACAAAAATTCTTCAGGCTAATGGCATAAATGCACGCTCGTATCATGCAGGAATGGACGCAGCTACCCGTAATCAAAATCAAGATGACTTCTTGATGGAGAGAGTAGATGTAATTGTAGCAACGATTGCTTTTGGTATGGGAATTGATAAACCTGATGTTCGTTTTGTACTTCACTATGATATGCCGAAGAGTCTTGAGGGGTATTACCAAGAGACAGGGAGAGCAGGTCGTGATGGTGGAGAAGGAAAATGTGTAACTTTTTATTCAAATAAGGACCTGCAGAAGCTAGAGAAGTTTATGCAAGGAAAACCTGTGGCAGAGCAAGAAATAGGTAAGCAGCTTTTATTAGATACAGCGGCTTATGCAGAATCTTCGTTATGCCGTCGTAAATCTTTACTTCATTATTTCGGAGAAGATTATGAAGTAGAAAATTGCGAACATTGTGACAACTGTTTAAATCCAAAGAAACAAGTGGAGGCTCAAGATTTATTATGCTCCGCAATTGAAACAATTATTGCGGTTAAAGAAAATTTTAAAACAGACTACGTAATAGATGTATTACTAGGTAATGAAACTTCGGAAGTTCTTGCTCATAGACATGATGACTTAGAAGTTTTTGGTACAGGTAAAGGAGAAAGCGAAAAGATGTGGAACTCAGTAATTCGTCAAGCGCTGATTTCTGGATACCTGGATAAAGATGTCGAAGAGTATGGAACCCTTAAGGTTAATCCTAAAGGTCGAAAGTTCTTGAATACTCCAGTGTCTTTTAAAATTGTTGAAGATGTAGACTTCGAGGAAGTTGAAGAGGAAATAGAATCATCTGGTGGTGCATCATTTGCTGTTGACCCAGCCCTTTATTCTATGCTTAAGTCTTTACGTAAGAAGATGGCTAAAAAGCTAGAAGTTCCTCCATACGTAATCTTTCAAGAGGCTTCATTAGAAGCTATGGCTACTATCTATCCTGTAACACTTGATGAGTTGCAAAATATTCCTGGTGTAGGAGCAGGTAAGGCTAAAAGATATGGTAAAGAGTTTTGTGAATTAATTAAAACTCACTGTATAGAGAATGAAATAGAACGCCCCGAAGACTTAAGGGTTCGTACTGTAGCCAATAAGTCCAAATTAAAAGTGGGAATTATTCAGTCTATCGATCGTAAAGTAGCACTTGATGATATTGCAGTGTCAAAAGGTATCGATTTTGATGATCTTTTAGAGGAAATTGAAGCAATTGTGTACTCTGGTACGAAATTGAATATTGATTATTTTTTAGAAGAGATTATGGATGAAGACCATATGTGGGACATTTATGATTACTTTAAAGAAGACTCAACAACAGATAATGTTGAAGAGGCTATGGAAGAGTTGGGTGACGACTTTACCGAAGAGGAAATACGATTGGTTCGTATTAAATTTATATCTGAATTAGCAAATTAATCAACTGATTATAAATAGAAAAGAGAGTGTGTCTTTGAACATACTCTCTTTTTTGATTTCAAATTTAATCAATAGAGTAGTTTGAATCTCGCTAAAAATATGTATATTTGCACGCAATAATTTTATAAAAAGCATAGCCATATGTCATTTATTGCGGATAAAATAGTCATGGATGGATTAACTTTTGACGACGTCTTGTTAATTCCAGCCTATTCTGAAGTTCTTCCCAAATCTGTTGATCTATCAACAAAGTTCTCCAAAAACATTAAGTTAAACATTCCTTTCATAACAGCCGCTATGGATACTGTTACTGAATCACAAATGGCTATAGCCATTGCACGTGAAGGAGGTATTGGTGTTATTCATAAAAACATGTCTATTGAAGCTCAGGCGAAACAAGTCGCTATCGTAAAAAGAGCAGAAAATGGTATGATTTATGATCCCATTACTATTTTACAAGGATCAACAGTGCAAGATGCTCTTGATTTAATGAGAGAATATCACATTGGAGGTATTCCTGTGGTAGATGAGGAAAGAAATTTGGTTGGCATCGTTACTAATCGTGACTTGCGCTTTGAACAGGACATGGACAAGTTGGTTGATGTAGTTATGACAAAAGAAGGTTTAGTAACTACTGATCAATCTACAGATTTAGAGGCTGCTGCGAAAATTCTTCAAGAACATAAAATTGAAAAATTACCAGTAGTAGATAAAAACAATAAAATTATTGGTCTATTAACCTACAAAGATATTACCAAAGCAAAAGACAAACCTATGGCTTGTAAAGATGCTAAAGGTCGTTTACGCGTAGCTGCAGGTGTTGGTGTTACATCGGATACTTTTGTTCGTATGCAAGCCTTAGTCGATGCAGAAGTAGATGCTCTTGTTATTGATACAGCACATGGACACTCTAAAGGTGTTATTGAAGTATTGAAGGAAGCAAAGCAAAAATTTCCTCATGTTGATATTGTTGTAGGTAATATTGCTACCGGTGAGGCTGCAAAAGCATTAGTTGAGGCTGGTGCAGATGCTGTAAAAGTAGGTATCGGACCAGGTTCTATTTGTACTACTCGTGTTGTTGCTGGTGTAGGTGTTCCTCAGTTATCTGCTATTTATGATGTTGCCAAAGCATTAAAAGGAACAGGTGTACCTTTAATTGCAGATGGTGGTTTACGTTATTCTGGAGATGTTGTTAAGGCTTTGGCTGCAGGAGGATATTCTGTTATGATAGGTTCTCTAGTTGCAGGAACAGAAGAAAGCCCAGGTGAAACTATCTTATTTAGTGGACGTAAGTTTAAAGCATACCGTGGTATGGGGTCTCTTGAAGCGATGGAAAGAGGTTCAAAAGATCGTTATTTCCAAGCCAATGAAACTGATGTTAAAAAATTAGTACCCGAAGGTATTGCTGCTCGTGTCCCTTATAAAGGATTATTGTATGAAGTAATCTATCAATTGGTTGGAGGTCTTCGTGCAGGTATGGGGTATTGCGGTTCTAAAGATATAGTTGCTCTTCATGATGCTAAATTTACTCGTATTACCAATGCAGGTGTGATGGAAAGTCACCCTCATGATGTTGCGATAACTAGTGAAGCTCCTAATTACAGCAGACCATAAGATATTAGATCAATTAAATTTGATGTATTTATGAACAAGGATGGAGAATTCTCCATCCTTGTTTTATTTTATAGCAGTAAAAGAAGTATCTTTGGTATTATTACAAAAACTTTTATGAAGTCAAGATTTATAGTCCTTTGCAGCTTAATTTTATCTGCCTCAGTTACATTTTCTCAATCTAATGAGCAGGATAATTCTCTGTTATATAGTCTTAAATTAGCTGATGCTTATCAGTCTCAAGTAGATGAATCCTTATCCTTTAAAATGAAATGGGGTGAGCACAAGGAGGATTTATTTATAAATACAATTCTAAAAAGATTAAAGTTAGATTCATACTTTAATGCTACAGAAGAAACTGCTCCTGAAAAAATGTTTCTGTTACGGCAGATATTTATGCCTGTAGGACAAAGAGTTTCCTATCAAGAAGAAAATAAAATAAAAGAAGAAGCCAATGCTGTTTTTGAGCAATATTTAGCAAAACCATCGAATTCCTTGTTTGAGGAGCTTATAAAACAATATTCTTTTGATAAAAACACAAAGTGGGTATCTCAAGAGGAAGAAACTTCAGAATTCCAAACTATAGTTGAGCTCTTGTCGAAAGGTGAAATATCACGTCCTTTTATCACTCCAAGAGGTATTCATATTGTCCAAAAAATGGATGAAAAGACAGTGCGAAATTCTTATATGAAGCCAACAGGTAAGAGTGTGCAGTCTGTGTTACAAGATTTTAATATGATTGTTCATGAAGATGCAAAAAGAGAATTGTTGTTTGATGGATTTACAAAGAAAACTCTAATTACTACCGATTATCAAACGGTCAAATATGAGGACTTTAAACGATTTTCCTTAGGTAATTCTACAAAAGGGGATAAAAGCTTGTGGGACGACTTTCTTAAATATATGTTGATAAAAGATCTCAAACTTCAATTTGTAGATAATCCAGATTATAAAATGAAGCTTAATGCCTTATACGAGAAAGAGATGATAGATGCTATTTATCAGAAAAAGGTTGTAAATAAAGCTTTATCAAACCCCAAAGGTGTAGATGAGTATTATTTAGCACATCAGTCTGATTATTATTGGGATTTCCCTAAGTTCCAAGGAGTCTTATTATTCTGTAAAAATAAAAAGGTACGTAAGCAATTGCATACTGAATTAAGCAATATTCCCCTAAATCAGTGGGAAGAAAAGATAAAGTCATTCAACGCAAATGAAATTCTAGTTCATTATGAATTGGGTGAGTTTGAGTTGGGAAAAAATGCCGCAATTGATTATTATATATTTGGTCAGGGGAAGAAAAAAGAGGCTAGAATCAAAGGATATACGAAAACTAGAATATATGGTGAGGTTGTTAAAGGACCAAAAACATTAGATGACATTAGAGATAAAGTGACACTAGATTATTATGAGTACCTTAATCGTGAGTGGGAAAAGGAACTATACTCTTCTTATAAATCGGGGAATTTATCTCTAAACTTTTTAAAATCCGTTAATAATCAAGCAAGCAATTAATTATTACACTATCTTCGTAGAATAAAACACATGATAACGATATGAAAAACAAAAATAAAATGAGAAATAAGCTAGCTATTTACTTGCGAAGTGCTGTCCTATTATGTTGCTTAATGGCTCTTCCTAAAAGTGTTTTTGCTCAAAATAATGTTATTGATGAAGTTATATGGGTAGTTGGGGATGAAATTATTTTAAAATCTGATGTTGAATCTCTTCGTTTACAGTATCTAATTGATGGTAAGAAAATTGACGGGAACCCCTATTGCGTTATTCCAGAGCAAATAGCAATTCAAAAGCTTTTTCTAAATCAGGCGAAACTAGATAGTATTGAAGTATCTGAATCTGCTATTATTCGTCAGGTTGATATGTATATGGCGGAATATCTGAAAATGTTTAATTCTAAGGAAAAGATGGAAGAGGTTATGAATAAAACAACCTCTCAGATACGTAGAGACCTTAGAAATAGCCTTCGTGAGGGTGAAACAGTCAAGATGGTGCAAGATAAATTGGTAGGAGACATTGCTGTTACACCAGCAGAAGTAAGACGATTCTTCCAAGATTTGCCTCAAGATAGTATTCCTTATATTCCTACAAAAGTAGAGGTCCAAATTATAACTCAGCTTCCACGGGTTTCATTGGCTGAAGTGGATGATGTAAAAAAAAGACTTCGTGAATACACCGATCAGGTAAACTCAGGAGAAATGCCATTTAGTACATTAGCTCGTCTATATTCTGAGGATTTAGGTAGTGCTATGAAGGGAGGTGAAATAGGCTTTATGGGAAGAGGTATGCTAGCTCCAGAATATGCCAATGTAGCGTTTAATATGCAAGAACCAGGAAAAGTATCAAAAATTGTAGAAACTGAATTTGGCTATCATATCATTCAATTAGTGGAGAAAAGAGGTGACCGTGTAAATACTCGCCATATCCTTTTAAAACCAAAAGTGTCTGATGAAGATTTAACGAAGTCTACTAATAAATTAGATAGTTTGGCAAATGATATACGTGATGAAAAATTCTCTTTCGGAGAAGCAGCACTCTATTTATCAGATAATAAAGAAACAAGAAATAATAGCGGATTAATGCCAAATCCATATGATGGAACGTCTCGCTTTGAAATGCAAGCTTTACCACCTGAAATTGCTAAAGTCATAGAAAAATTAAATGTGGGAGATGTCTCCAATGCATTAACAATGATTGATGATAAGGGTAGGGAGGTTTGTGCTATTGTACGCCTGAAAGATCGTATCCAAGGTCATAAAGCAACAATTACTGAAGATTATCAAAATCTAAGAGATTTAGTTATAGCAGAAAAGAGAGAAGCTATTCTTCATAATTGGATAGTAAAAAAGCAAAAAGAAACTTATGTTAGAATCAACGATGGTTGGAGAGAATGTGAGTTTGAATATCCAGGATGGATTAAAGACTAAATAGACAATTCTCTTTTTATTTATGAATCAATTATATTTAAAAAATACTACTTTAAGATTGACTATCCTATTGAGTTTTATTTGCGGGTTTAACTTCTCACTAATGGCTCAACAGGATAGTTCAACTATAAACTCTTCCGATTCTTTAGCTGTAAAACGTGCTAAAATTGAATTAATTTATGCAGACACAGGTTTAGGGAATCAGAATGAGTTACCTGATGTAAATATATTTGTAGGAAATGTTCATTTCTTGCATAAAGGCATGCATCTCTATTGTGATAGCATCTTATTTTATAGAGCTTCGAATTCTGTAAGAGCTTTTGATAATGTTAGGATGGAACAGGGTGATACCCTTTTTATTTATGGGGATTATCTCTTCTATGATGGAGAGAAGGAGTTAGCTAGACTTCGAAATAATATTCGAATGGAGAATCTAACTACTACTTTGACGACTGATAGCTTAAACTTTGATCGGAAGATAGATTTAGGTTACTATTTCAATGGTGGTACGCTTGTTGATACAATCAATGTATTACAATCAGATTGGGGCGAATATAGTCCTTCAACAAAGATTGCAAAGTTTAAGAAAGAGGTTGAGCTTACTAATAATCAAATGCAACTATACTCCGATACCTTGATCTATAGTACGGAATCTAATATTGCAACCATCTTAGGACCATCAGAAATTATTAGTGCAGCTAATAAAATATACTCTACTAAAGGTTATTATAATACTGCAAAGGAGCAAGCAGAATTAATGGAGCGCTCTAAAATTTATACAGAAGGAAAGATTCTTACAGGAGATAGTCTGTTTTATGATAAAATCAGTGGGTATGGTGAAGCTTTTTGGAATGTAGATATGCATGATACTATAAATAAAAATAGGCTTCAAGGTGATTACTGTTATTACGATGAGCGATCACAAAATGCTTTTGCTACTGATCGGGCTATTGCTATAGATTATTCTCAAGGGGATAGCTTGTTTATTCATGGAGATACTTTGAAATTGAATACTTTATACTTGAATACCGACTCCGTATTTAGAGAAGTAATGGTCTATGATAAAGTACGAATTTATCGTTCCGATTTGCAAGGAGTATGTGATACCTTAATTTATAACTCAAAAGATTCGTGTATTACTATGTATAATGAGCCTGTAATATGGAATGAGAGTCAGCAGCTTTTAGGTGAGCAAATCAAAATATTTATGAATGATAGTACCATTGATTGGGCTCATATTGAGAATCAGGCATTGGCTGTAGAACGAAAAGATTCAATCCATTATAACCAGATTGCAGGAAAAGAAATTAAATCTTATTTTGATAAGGGACAAATATATAAAGTAGATGTTATTGGAAATGTTTTAATCAGTTTTTATCCAGAAGAAAAAGACAAGTCTATCTTAGGTATGATTGAGGCAGAAACCAGTCTAATGAACTTGTATATTGAAAAGATGCAAATGCAGAAGATTGTAATGAGTCCAAACTCTAATGGCGTAATGTATCCAATGTCACAGATACCCGAGGATAAACTTTATCTAGAGAACTTTGTGTGGCTAGATTATCTGAGACCAAAATCAAAATTAGATTTGTTTAATTGGATAGATAAGAAACCCGAACATAAACTTAAAAAGAGTACATCACGACCTACTGCTCCTAAGATAGATCCTCGAAGTATTAATCGTTAAAAATAGAAGTAATGGGTTTTTTAGGAAATAGATTAGGCGGACCACGAAAATTCAATCATCAATATATCTATGTTGATGAGAGAAAAGAAAAGCTAGAAAAGATGGAAGAACAAGCCAAAAGAGAGCTTGGAATGCTTCCTGAAGAAAAAAAAGGATTTAACCCAGAGGATATACGTGGTAAATTTATAGAAGGCACTACGCACCTTAAGAAAAGAAAAGCAAGAGGAAGAAAGCCTTTCTCTATGGGTGTCATATTAGTAATAATAGTTCTTTTAATATTTCTCTGGAATTATATATTAACTGGAGAATGGTCATTTGCACTATTCTAAGAATAATATAAAGCAGAATTAAGTAACATGAGTGATATAATTCATTTATTACCAGACTCAGTAGCAAATCAAATTGCTGCAGGAGAAGTGATTCAACGTCCTGCATCTGTAATTAAAGAATTAGTTGAGAATGCTATTGATGCTGGTGCTAAAAATATTCAGATTATAATTAATGATGCAGGAAAAACCTGTATGCAAGTAATTGATGATGGTAAAGGGATGTCTGAAATAGATGCTCGTTTGGCTTTTGAAAGACATGCAACATCCAAAATTAATAAAGCAACAGATCTTTTTGCTCTACGAACAATGGGGTTCAGAGGTGAAGCTTTGGCTTCGATAGCGGCTGTTGCCCAAGTGGAGCTCCTAACCAAGACAGATAATGAAGAATTAGGTACTCGTGTCTTTATTTCGGGATCAAAATATGAAGGTCAAGAAGCTGTAGCTACTAATACTGGATCTCACTTTATTATTAAAAACTTATTTTACAATATTCCTGCTCGAAGAAGATTCCTTAAAACAGATGCTACAGAACTAAGTAAGATTTTAAATGAATTTGAGAGGATAGCTTTGGTTAATCCTGAAGTAAGTTTCTCTCTATTTAGTAATGAAACAGAGTTGTTCAATCTTCCTGAAACTCAAATTCGCCAAAGAATAATTCATTTATTTGGAAAAAAACTAAATCAAGAATTACTATCTGTAGATGTTGATACTACCTTAATAAAGATATCTGGTTATGTAGCAAAGCCCGAAGCTTCTCGTAAACGGGGTGCTCATCAGTTTTTCTTTGTGAATGGTAGATATATGCATCATCCTTATTTTTATAAGGCTGTAATGGAAGCTTATGAAGAGTTAATCCCTGTTGGAGATCAGATCTCTTACTTCCTATACTTTGATGTCGATCCTGCAACAATAGATGTAAATATACATCCAACTAAGACAGAGATTAAATTTGAAAATGAACAAGCTATTTGGCAAATCATTGCAGCAGGAGTAAAAGAAACTCTTGGTAAGTTTAATGAGGTTCCTTCTATTGATTTTGATACAGAAGGTATGCCTGATATTCCAGCATTTGATGATACCGAGCCTGTAGCAATACCTCAAGTACATGTAAATACAGACTTTAATCCCTTTCAAGCAAATGGAGGAGGGGGTTCTAGTGCACCGAGCTCTTATCAACGAAAAGAGATTGATTGGGAACCTTTGTATGCGGGATTGGAAAGGGGTAGTAAAGTAAATACACCTCCCCCTGCCGATTTTACAATGAGTAATCTTGTAGAAAGTGGTGTAGTAGAAAGCAAAGCTTCTCCCAGCTTATATGAGGAGCAAGAAAGTAAAAACTACGAGAAAGGCTCAACATTACTTCAGTTTAAGGGACGTTATATACTAACTTCTGTAAAGTCGGGGCTAATGATTATAGATCAGCATAGAGCGCATATTCGTGTCTTATATGATAAGTTTATTGATCAGATCAAACAAAAAAAAGGTTCTGCACAAGGAGTACTCTTCCCTGAAATTATTGATTTGCCTGCTTCACAAGCAGCAGTACTCGAAAGCATTAAAGAAGACTTTGCTGCGGTAGGATTTGAATTAACTAATCTAGGAGGTGGAAGTTATGCTATCAATGGTATTCCCGAAGGTATTGAAGGATTAGATCCTGTTGATCTCGTTTTAAAAATGCTTGAAACGGAAATGGAAAAAGGAGGAGATGTGAAAGAAGAAGTACAGTCTATTTTATCTCTGACTCTAGCTAAATCTGCTGCAATTGTTTATGGGCAAGTTTTGAGCTCTGAGGAGATGAGTAGTTTAGTTGATGCTTTGTTTGCTTGTGTATCTCCTAATTATACTCCCGATGGCTTATCCGTTTTATCTACCATTATGGATGAGGAAATAGATAAACGATTTGAACGTTAAATAGAACGCATAAAAAAAGGAGGCTAGCCTCCTTTTTTTGTATAATATCCTATCTGGTATTCAGTAAGATTAGATCTTATGGAATCCGATAATTTTTCTAACTTCATCTAGTGTCTTATTTGCACTCTCTCTAGCTTTTTCAGCACCTAGTTTTGCTACCTTTTCAAGTAATTCTGTATTTGCTTTATAGTCAAGAATCTTTTCTCGGATTGGTGCATTAAATGCTACGATATCCTCTGCTAGCTGTTTTTTTAAATCGCCATAACGGATTGAACAATTGTTCCATTTTTCATCAAAATACTCGTAAGTATCTTTGGATGAAACAATATCCAAAAATGTAAATAAGTTTTCAATAACTTCTGGCTTTTCACTATTAGGAGTTGCAGGTCCAGCATCGGTTACTGCTTTCATTACTTTTTTGCGGATGGTTTTAGCATCATCAATTAAGTAAATACAGTTACCTTCCGATTTTCCCATTTTCCCTGATCCATCTAACCCAGGAATTTTTATTGCTTCTTTAGCATAAGTGAAAGAGGCTGGTTCTGGGAATAAATCAGTATCATAAATATTATTGAATCGGCGAGCAAACTTACGAGCCATTTCCATATTTTGCTCCTGATCTTTACCTACAGGAACTTTAACTGCTTTATGTTGAAGTATATCAGCAGCCATTAAAGTGGGATAGGTTAGTAAACCTGCATTCACGTTATTGGGTTGTTTTCGAGCTTTATCTTTAAACGTCGTTGTACGTTCTAACTCGCCTAAGTAAGCGTTCATGTTAAGATATAAATAAAGTTCGAGTACTTCTTTAACATCGCTTTGAATGTATATAGTAGATACTTCAGGGTCAATACCACATGCTAGGTACGTAGCTAAAACACCTTCTGCATTTTTTACAATATCTTCTGGTTTAGGATGTGTAGTTAAAGAGTGCCAATCTGCAATGAAGAAATAACAGTTATACTCATGCTGCATTTGCAAGAAGCTTTTTACTGCTCCAAAGTAATTTCCTAGATGTAGATCTCCAGTTGGACGTATTCCACTAACAACAGTTTCCATAAAAATTCATTATTTATAAGTTACTTGCAAATTTAGTGAAAAAGATTGAATTATCTTTGTACAGATGGGATATAAGTATTTACTTTACATAAATTTTGAACAGGTATGATAGTACAGAAAATAGGTATAAAATGGAATTTAGGTTGTTCTGGTGGTCAACACCTCAAACAGACCGTCACTATTCCTTTTTTAATTATATAATGCGTTGTTGTCTTTAAAAAGACCAACGCATTTTTTTTGACTATTTATCCACAGCGATTTTTAAAATAAATATTTAGAGAGTCATGGTAAAAGAAATTAAAAAAGTTCTTGTCTTAGGTTCTGGAGCACTTAAGATTGGTCAAGCAGGAGAGTTCGACTATTCGGGTTCCCAAGCCCTTAAAGCCTTAAAGGAAGAAGGGATTCGTTCGGTATTAGTTAACCCTAATATTGCTACGATTCAGACCTCAGAAGGAGTTGCTGATAAAGTTTACTTCCTTCCTGTTACTACACATTTCGTTGAGGAGATTATCAAAAAAGAGCGACCTGATGGAATTCTATTGGCTTTTGGCGGACAGACTGCTTTAAATTGTGGTGCTGAGCTTTATTCTACTGGTATTTTAGACAAATACGGTGTAACTGTTTTAGGTACATCTGTAGAAGCGATAATGAATACCGAGGACAGAGATCTCTTTGTTAAGAAATTGAACGAGATTGAGGTCAAAACACCTATAAGTAAGGCTGTCGAAAGTATGGAAGATGCTTTAGAGGCTGCACGAAAGATAGGATATCCTGTAATGGTTCGTTCTGCTTATTCATTAGGAGGCCTAGGTAGTGGTATCTGTAAGGATGAGAAAGATTTTATTGAATTGGCAGAAAGTGCGTTGTCTTTCTCTAAACAAATTTTAGTAGAAGAATCTCTAAAAGGTTGGAAAGAAATTGAGTTCGAAGTTATTCGAGATTCTAATAATCACTGCTTTACAGTTGCAGGAATGGAGAATTTTGATCCTCTAGGTATACATACTGGTGAGTCTATAGTAGTTGCTCCGACTTGTTCTTTGAAAGAAGATGAACTCGAACTACTAAAAGAAATAGGGGTACAAACAATTCGACATTTAAATATTGTAGGTGAATGTAATATTCAATATGCCTTCAATGCTGAAACAAAAGATTATCGTGTAATCGAAGTTAATGCTCGTTTGAGTCGTTCTTCTGCTTTAGCATCCAAAGCCACGGGATATCCATTGGCTCTTGTTGCGGCAAAAATAGCACTCGGCTATACGTTAGATGAAATAGGAGAGATGGGAACCGTAAACTCTGCTTATGTAGCACCCGAACTTGATTACTATATATGTAAAATACCACGTTGGGACTTAACTAAATTTGCAGGAGTATCTAGAGAGATTGGTTCTAGTATGAAGTCTGTAGGTGAAATTATGTCTATTGGTCGTTCTTTTGAAGAGATTATTCAAAAAGGACTTCGTATGATTGGTCAAGGGATGCATGGGTTTGTAGCCAATAATAATGTGCAGTTTGATGATCTGGATAAAGAATTGTCTTGCCCTACAGATTTGCGTGTATTTGCTATTGCAGAAGCTTTAGAAAAAGGATATACTATTGAGAGATTGCATGATTTAACTAAGATAGATCCTTGGTTTTTAGAAAGACTTAAAAATATAGTAGATTATAAACAGAAGCTTTCTCAATATAAGGAAATAGAAGCTATCCCAGCTGATGTGCTTCGCCAAGCTAAAATATATGGATTCTCCGACTTCCAAATTGCCCGATTTGTACTTGATCCAAAGGGTAATATGGAAAAAGAAAACCTCAATGTACGTAAGTATAGAAAGAGTTTGGGGATTGTTCCTGCTGTTAAACGAATTAATACAGTAGCTTCGGAGCATCCTGATTTAACAAATTATCTCTACATGACTTATGCTACAACAGGATATGATGTTAATTATTATCCTAATGAAAAATCGGTTGTAGTGTTAGGTTCTGGTGCTTACCGCATCGGTAGCTCCGTGGAGTTTGATTGGTGTTCGGTAAATGCTGTTCAAACTGCTCGAAAACTAGGCTACAAGTCGATTATGATCAATTATAACCCAGAGACTGTTTCTACAGATTATGATATGTGCGATAGGCTCTACTTTGATGAGTTATCTTTTGAGCGTGTTTTAGACGTGATTGATTTAGAGTATCCTCGAGGTGTGATTGTCTCTGTAGGAGGTCAAATTCCTAATAATATGGCGATGAAACTATTTCGTCAATCAATCCCTGTATTAGGAACTTCTCCCGTGTCTATTGATCAAGCTGAGAATAGAAATAAATTCTCTGCTATGCTAGATCGCTTGGGTATAGATCAGCCTGCATGGCAAGAGCTAACAAGCTTAGATGATGTTAAAGGATTTGTAGAAAATGTAGGCTATCCTGTTTTAGTTCGTCCTTCATACGTCCTTTCTGGAGCTGCAATGAATGTATGTTACAATGAAGAACAGCTAGAAAACTTCTTAAAGATGGCAAAAGATGTTTCTAAGGAATATCCAGTTGTTGTTTCTCAATTCTTGCAACGAGCCAAAGAAATAGAGTTTGATGCTGTTGCTGATAATGGGGAAATTATAGAGTACGCCATTTCAGAACATGTTGAGTTTGCTGGGGTACACTCTGGAGATGCTACTTTAGTTTTTCCTGCTCAAAAAATATACTTAGGAACTGTACGTAATATTAAAAAGATCTGTAGAAAAATAGCGAAAGAACTTAATATTTCTGGACCTTTTAATATTCAGTTTTTAGCTAGAAATAATGAGGTAAAAGTAATTGAGTGTAATTTACGTGCTTCACGTAGTTTCCCATTTGTATCTAAGGTACTTAAGAGGAATTTTATTGATACAGCAACTCGTATTATGCTAGATGCTCCATATAACAAACCTCAAAAATCAACATTTGATATAGACTGGGTTGGAGTGAAAGCTTCGCAATTCTCCTTCTCTCGACTACACAACGCAGACCCTATCTTAGGCGTAGATATGGCTTCTACAGGAGAAGTAGGTTGTATTGGGGATGATGCTTCTGAAGCCTTATTGAATGCTATGCTGGCAACAGGATTTGATATCCCTAAAAAGAATATTATGTTCTCTTCGGGTTCTGTACGCTCAAAAGTAGATCTTCTTGATGCCAGTAAGAGATTGTTTGCGAAGGGCTATAATATCTTTGCAACTCCGGGTACCGCTAAGTTTTTAATAGATAATGGGGTTGAGGCTACTACAGTGCACTGGCCAGACGAAAATCTAGATGATGATTTAAATGTGATGAAACTCATCCAAAAACATAAATTTGAGTTGATTGTAAATATCCCTAAAGATCATACTAAACGGGAGTTAACCAATGGTTATAAGATTCGTCGTGCAGCGATAGATCATAATATTCCATTAATTACGAATGCTCGTTTAGCAAGTGCTTTCATTGAAGCCTTTTGTGAATTAGGTATAGATGATATTCAAATTAAGAGTTGGCAAGAATATGAGTAATTCAATCGCTTGGATTACATAACAATATTAAAAAGGCGGGTTTTATATCCGTCTTTTTTTGTCCCTTTTAGATATAGGTTATCTTTGTAGAAGGAGATTTTTTTAATATAATTATATGCAAATACTACTATCTTGTGCAAAAACAATGACTAATAAGTCTAAAGTCAAATCCCCTTTGACTAGTGTTCCCTTACATAAAGAGAATGCATCTATTATCGCTTTATATATGGCACAGCGAAGTGTCGATGAACTCGAGGAAATGTTGCGAGTAAATCCTAAAATAGCCTTAGAAAATCAACAACGATATCAGATATTTCATTCTCCTGATACGGCTGAACTCCCTGCTATTTTAGCATATACGGGTATCGTGTTTAAAAGAATTGATCCAAGCACCTTTACTCCTGCAGATTTTGAATATGCACAAGAGCATCTTCGATTAACTTCTTTTGGTTATGGATTGCTAAAACCTCTTGATTTAATAAAGAACTATCGATTAGAGGGTGATATCAAGCTTGAAGAGCTAAATGGTGAGTCTTTGTTTGATTATTGGAAAGATATTCTAACAACCGATTTTGTTTCTGAAATAAAAAACAAAGGTCAAGGTGTATTACTTAATTTGGCAAGTGATGAAATGAAACGATTATTTCATTGGAAAGAAGTGGAAAGAAATGTGAGAGTTATTACTCCTGAGTTTAAAGTATGGAAAGGTGATAAATTAAAAACTGTAGTGGTATATACCAAAATGTGTAGGGGAGAGATGACACGATATGTTTTAAAAAATAGAATTTCTAGAATAGAAGACTTAAAGGATTTTGTTTGGGGAGGGTTTCATTATGAACCTGATTTATCAAAGGGTGATCATTGGGTTTTTATTTCAGATCAAAAATGAAAGAGAATATAAACATGAGGACAAAATCGGAGTTTGAAAAAATGCGTAATTCAGAATACGCAAATACGAGTGATCGAGAAATTCATAAGAGTTTAACAGAAGGGAAAAGGCTTGTGAACGAGTTCAACCAAACCTATTGTAATGGGCCATTATATCGAGAGGCATTAGAAGAGCTTATTCCTAATATTCCTGCTTCGTCAGCAATTTGTCCTCCTTTTTATTGTGATCATGGTCATGGGGTAATTGTAGGAGAGAATGTATTCATAAATATGAATTGTACTTTCTTAGATGGAGCTTATATTCGTATTGGTGATAATACTTTAATCGCACCTAATGTTCAGATTTATACCCCTATACATCCTAAAGATGCCGAGGCTAGGAGAGAGTCTATTGAAGCAGCCTTACCTGTTACTATAGGCAATGATTGTTGGATAGGAGGGGGTGTGGTAATTTGTCCTGGAGTAATCATCGGAGATCGAGTGATTGTTGGAGCTGGTAGTGTCGTTACCAAAGATATACCTGATGACTCTATCTATGCAGGAGTTCCAGCTAAAAGTATAAAAAAGGAGTGAGCTCACTTTAACACCGACATGATGATGACATGTCGGTGTCATCGTATCATCATGTCGGTGTTAAAGTAAAGCATAGGCTAGATATAAAAGCTTCTTTTTTTAGCCTATCTATTTAGATTATCTATAAATAGAGACTGTGAAACATCTTTTTTTGAAAAAATATCTTTCAAAATTTGTATGTGATAAAAAATGACGTATCTTTGCAACGCTTTTGAAAATAAAGGGGCGTTTAGCTCAGCTGGTTTAGAGCATCTGCCTTACAAGCAGAGGGTCGGCGGTTCGAATCCGTCAACGCCCACATTTTAAGAACAAATAACCTATTGGTTTAAACAATACGGGCGTTTAGCTCAGCTGGTTTAGAGCATCTGCCTTACAAGCAGAGGGTCGGCGGTTCGAATCCGTCAACGCCCACACCCGTTTAAAAGAGCAGTTACATTTTTATGTGGCTGCTTTTTTTATTCTAAATAGAGACCTTATAAAAGCTTAACTTTAGTTTCTGATACAGAGGACTAGAAGTGTTAAATTTTTACTACTAGATATTATTCTCGGTAGCAATTTTATTTTGATTAATAAATTATAGTTATGAGAAAGCCATCATCAGCTACGGCTATACCTGCCGTATTATTGTCGATGATAAGTGTGCAAAGTGGTGCATCAATAGCAAAACGATTATTCCCTGTTTTAGGAGCTAGTGGCACGAGTACTCTACGAATAGGGTTATCTGCTATCTTGTTATTTTTGGTAAATAAGCCCAAACTTTTTTCTTTTACAAAACAGCAGTGGATGTATAGTATTAGTTATGGTTTATTTCTTGGTGGTATGAATTTATTATTCTACTGTGGTATAGAGAGAATTCCTTTGGGTTTAGGTGTTACAGTAGAATTTGTAGGGCCATTAACACTCGCCTTAGTAAGTTCCAGAAAACTACAAGACTTGTTGTGGGCTTTGTTAGCTTGTATGGGTATATTGCTTATTGTACCCTGGAATAATAACGGAATCGACCCTATAGGCCTATTATTCACACTCTCTGCAGGAGCTTGTTGGGCTGCCTATATTGTGATGGGGGGTAAAATATCGAAGATTATGAATAATGGTGATGCTGTATCAATAGGAATGTGTGTGGCTACTTTGTTTATTTTACCCTTTGGTGTTTTTAGTGGAGAATTGGCCCATGTTACTTGGGTTTACTTTATAATGGGATTGGGTGTTGCCATATTCTCTAGTGCGATACCTTTTACTCTCGATTTTATAGGATTGAAATATTTGCCAGCTAAAACCTTTAGTATATTGATGAGCTTACATCCTGTTTTTGCTGCATTATTTGGATTATTGTTTTTGAGTGAATTTTTAGAAATAAATCAGTGGATTTCTATTTTATGTATTGTAACTGCTAGCATTGGTTCAACTTTGTCGGCTCATAAGTATTCAAAGCATCATAAGGTAGCATAACCCTTGAGTTATAGGGAGATTAAGAAAACTAGGCTTGAGCTATTTTATAGTTTGAGCCTTTTTAGTATGACAAAAGATGAATACTAGTGTGGGTAGATAAGTTAATATATTATCAAATATTAGTCAGATTGTTTATCAAATATTAAACTATTCAAGTTGTTTTAGGTTGTTGAGAAAGATACTTATCTTTGTCGCTCACATAATTAGAACGACTTTGTAGCTGTCTAATAACTAATAAATTGTCATCCTAAATTAAACTATATACCTTATAATAAGATGAACCAAAATTGCTTAAAAGAAAAAACACTTATTCGTACTTCTTGGATTAGTGCAATAGGTAATTTTATTTTATCCGTTTTAAAAATATCAATAGGTGTTTTTGCTGGTAGTTTAGCTGTTCTGGGTGATGGTATTGATTCTGCCACCGATGTAGTCATTTCTATCGTAATGATATTTACTGCAGGAATAGTAAATAAACCTCCTACAGCAAAATATGTTTATGGGTATAAGAAGGCTGAAGGGATTGCTACTAAAATACTATCTTTAATT
Organism: Bacteroides coprosuis DSM 18011; assembly: GCA_000212915.1. Taxonomy (NCBI): domain Bacteria; kingdom Pseudomonadati; phylum Bacteroidota; class Bacteroidia; order Bacteroidales; family Bacteroidaceae; genus Bacteroides; species Bacteroides coprosuis. The sequence continues at coordinate 211,912 of CM001167.1, read as the reverse complement.
ATTCTTTATGCAGGGCTTCAGATGTTATTCTCCTCAGGAAAAGCTTTGTTCTCTGATGAAGTAAGAGAGCTACCACAATTGATAGCGATATATGTGACTGTGTTTTCTATTTTTGGTAAACTACTTTTGGCATGGTATCAGTATAAAGCAGGGAAGAAGGTGGATAGTCAATTGCTTATAGCAAATGCTGTTAATATGCGTAATGACGTATTAATCTCTTTAAGTGTACTTTTGGGATTGATATTTACCCATGTGTTTAATTTACCTATTCTAGACGTTATCACGGGTCTTATCATTAGTTTCTTTATTATAAAATCGGCTATCGATATCTTTAAAGATTCCAATGTAGAGTTGATGGATGGGGTACAAAATGAGGCAGTATATGATGAGATATTCAAAGCGGTAGAATGTGTTAAGGGAGCTAGTAATCCTCACCGAGTTCGTTCTCGTCAGATAGGGAATATGTATATGATTGCACTAGATATTGAGGTGGATGGAGATATTAGTTTATATCAAGCTCATCAGATAGCTAATGATGTTGAAGATAGTATCCGACACTCTATCAATAATGTTTATGATATTGTAGTGCATGTAGAACCCAATGGTAAAGACCATCATATTGAAGAGTTTGGTGTGGATCAAAAGATGATTCGTAAAGTTGGTCATTAAGATACTTTTCCTCTTTTATATTCCTATCCTCATTTAAAATTTCTAGTTTTGTCTGTACTCTTACCTCACAATAAATACAGATACTATGCATATAGCTATTATAGAAGATGAAATAGGTATAACCAATTTCCTAAAGCAAGGACTTGAAGAAGAAGGCTACAATGTTACCATTGCCCATAATGGGGAAGATGGCTTATCTATGGTCTTAGAAAAATGTCCCGATTTAGTTTTGCTTGATTGGATGTTACCTCAGATGCAAGGCATAGATGTTTGTCGCTTAATTCGTCAAGCAGATCAAAGTACTCCCATACTCTTTTTAACAGCTAAAGATACGATTAATGAAACGATCGAAGGGCTACAAGCTGGGGCAAATGACTATATCAAAAAACCCTTTAGTTTTGCTGAACTATTAGCTAGAATAGAAGTGCATTTTCGTGAAAAAGAGGTTCTTAAAAATCAATTAAAATTAGGTAATATATTATTGAATAAGTCCACTTATCAAGTGATAAAGTCGGGAGAAGAAATACCTTTAACACAAAGAGAGTTTGAACTTTTGGAGTTTCTTATCGCTAATAAAGGAGAAGTTTGTTCTCGGCAGCTGATTATTGAAAAGATTTGGAATATAGACTTTGATTATGATACAGGAGTGATAGATGTTTTTATTAATGCTATTCGTAAAAAGCTGTCTATGGATAAAGATGAGGGTTATATAAAGACTATTCGTGGAGTAGGGTATATCGCTATAGAAAATTAATTATGAGGTACTTTTCATTTAAAAATAGAATTGCATCGGCTTACATCTTATCAACAGCAATATTGATAGGCTTAATCTTTGGTGTTCTTTATCTCTTTGTGCGTGTAAGTGTATTTTCTCATTTAGATGAGGACTTACAGTTGGAAGTGAATAGACACTCCGAAGCCTTGGTTGTTAAAGATGGAGTAATCGCTCTCAAAAACCATGAAGAGTGGATGGAAAGAGAACATAATACTCTGGGTGTAGATCCTGTTTTTGTGGAATTTACAAATGCTCAAGGTGAGGGTATCGATAAATCTCCCAACTTGAAAACGGAAAACTTACTTTTATCAGATAAGCATAAAGATTATGAGTTCTATGATTCTAAATTACTGAATAAGAGAGTCAGACAAGTTCAATTGCCAATAGTCGATGAGGCTAATCATTTAGCTGGGTATTTATTAGTCGCAGTTTCTTTGGAAGGAAGAATGGTTGTGCTTGATGCTTTGAGCCGAATTATCTGGATTAGTTATCCTCTTGTTCTAATTGCACTATTCTTCGTTGCTCGTATTATCGTTGGTAGGAGTATTCGTCCTATAAATAGTATCATAGAAACGTCCAATAAAATAACTAGAGACAACTTAGTTTCTCGTATTCCGTTGCCCGAAAATCACGATGAGTTATTTATTCTTTCTCAAACTATAAATGATTTGCTTGATAGGGTAGAACAAGTCATTGAGCGTGAAAAACTTTTTACATCTTATGCATCACATGAGTTTAGAACCCCTCTTGCGGTCCTTAAAGGAACATTAGAAGTAATGATTCGTAAACCTAGAAGTGATGAAGAGTACCGTCATAAAGTGAATTATTGCTTGCGAGAAATAGATCGGTTGGATTTGCTGATTGATCAACTATTGCTTTTAACTAGATACGAAAGTCAGAAGAAGACCTTGACTTTTAAAGATTTTAAGTTAAAAGAGATTGTGGATATATCAATTAATCGCATCCGAAGTGAAAAACAATATAGTCAGATTTATACTCAAAATCATATTCCTGAGTCTGTAACAATATATACCGATGCATATATTTTTTCTACCATCTTAGATAATATATTGTCTAATGCCTTTAAATACTCAAAAGAAGAAGGTAAAATAGATGTATCTCTGAAAGAATATGGGGATACGCTGGTTTTGCTTGTTCAAGATTATGGGCAAGGGATTGCGCCTCAAGATTTAGAACATATTTTTGATGACTTTTATCGGGCAAACTTAGCTATAACTTCAGAAAATAAAGGCTTTGGGTTAGGTCTATCTATTGTAAAAAGATTGTCACTTCTTTTAAATATTGACGTTTCTATAAAAAGTGAATCGCAAAAAGGGACGATTGTCTCATTAACTCTCCATAAATCAAAATCTTAAGCAAATCTTAAGACAATATTAAGGTATCCTTAAGGATCCTTTTTGTATTCTTCATCTACCTTTGTTTCGAATATAAAAAAGAAAGTAGATGTTAGAGAAGATTATTCGTCTAAGCTTAAGATATAAATTAATTGTTCTATTATTAACGCTTGTTTTGATGGCGTATGGTATTTACTCCATATTCCATATACCGATTGGAGCAGTACCTGATATTACTAATAATCAGGTACAAGTAATTACTACATCACAAAACTTAGCTACAGAAGATATTGAGCAATTCATTACCTATCCTATAGAAATGGAAATGGCTAATCTCCCTGGAGTGAAAGAAATCCGTTCTGTTTCTAAGTTTGGCTTATCTGTTGTTACGATTGTTTTTGAGGAATCATTAGGAACTTATTTACCCAGACAGTTAATTTCAGAAAAACTCAGTGCGGCTGCGGCTCAAATTCCAGAAGGTTTTGGTGAGCCAGAGATGGGACCCATAAGTACTGGGCTAGGTGAGATTTATCAGTATACATTAGAGGTAAAACCAGAGTATAAAGGACAGTATAGTGTAACAGACTTGCGTACAATTCAAGATTGGATTGTTAAAAGGCAACTCTCAGGCATAAAAGGAGTTGTGGAAATAAATACTTGGGGTGGTTATTTGAAGCAATATGAGGTTGCTATTGACATGCCTCGGATGAAAGCAATGAGTATTACTACTACTGATGTACTGAATGCACTCGAAAATAATAATAATGTTGCTGGAGGTGCTTATATTGAAAAGACAAATCAAAGTTATTTTATTCGTGGTGAGGGTAAGATAACTAGTTTATCTGATATTGAGAATACTGTAATCAAGAATGAGAATAATATTCCAGTTTTTATTCGAGATGTTGCTGATGTTCGATTTGGTAGTGCCAATCGTTTTGGAGCTATTACAGGGAATGGCGAAGGAGAAAAGGTTCTAGGACAAATTATGATGTTGAAAGGAGCCGATTCTAAGCAGGTAATTACAGATGTCAAAACACGTATTGATGAAATTCAAAAAACACTGCCTGAGGGTGTTTATATTAATGGATTTCTAGAACGTAGTGAATTAGTAGCGAAAACTACTACAACCGTAGCTGAAAACTTAATTTTAGGTTGTTTGATTGTCATATTTGTAGTGGTACTGCTGCTGGGAAATCTTCGATCTGGTTTTGTTGTAGCTTCAATTATTCCCCTTTGTCTGCTGTTTGCTCTATCTCTGATGAATATTTTTGGTATTGATGCAAACTTGATGAGCTTGGGGGCAATAGACTTTGGTATTATTATTGATGGAGCTGTTATTATAGTTGAGTTTGTGGCAACGAAGATTACACATAATTCTGCTGTCTTGGCAGCAATACCTAATAAGCTAGAACGCAAACAGAAAATAGATGAAATAACTTTTGAGAGCTCTTCAAAGATGATGAACTCTGCTATCTTCGGTCAGTTAATTATCTTAATAGTATTCGTGCCTATCCTATCCTTAACTTCTGTAGAGGGAAAGATGTTCCGACCCATGGCATTAACTTTTAGCTTTGCAATAATAGGAGCTATTATTCTTTGTTTAACCTATGTGCCCGTAATGTCTGCATTATTCTTGAAGCCTCAAGAGCTAAACCCACAATCTATTACTGCTCAGATCTTGAACTTCACAAAGAAAACTTATTTACCTGTTATAAAATGGGCTATTCATCACACTAAAATAGTTATTGGTGGAGCAGTTGTGTTGGTAGGACTTACAGCGTTTATCTATTCAAGAATGGGAGGAGAGTTTATTCCTCAACTCGATGAAGGAGACTTTGTTATTCAGCCTGTTTTGAAGACAGGTACATCTCTTTCCAAAACGATTAAGATCACAACAAAAGTAGAACAAATACTGCTAGATCAATTTCCAGAGGTGGATCAAGTTGTAACTCGTATTGGTGCAGCAGAAGTACCAACTGATCCTATGTCAATGGAAGAGACAGATATTATTGTACGATTAAAGCCTAAAAAGCAGTGGAAAACTGTAAATACAAAAGAAGAATTGGCTGAAAATATAAAAGAAGCCCTAGCAGTTATACCTAATATCCTAGAGATTGAATTTAGTCAACCCATTGAGATGCGTTTCAATGAATTGATATCGGGTGTGCGTTCAGACATAGCAATTAAGGTTTTTGGAGAAGACTTGAATCTCTTGTCTCAAAAAGCCGAAGAAATTAAAGCTGCTATATCTCATGTTCCTGGAGCAGCTGATATAGTAATAGAGAAAGTAGATGGACTGCCTCAGATGAGTGTAAATTACGATCGAAATCGAATAGCACAATATGGTCTAGATATAAAAAGTGTAAATAATATTATCTCACTAGCTTTTGCTGGTGCTCATGCAGGTGTAGTATTTGAAGGAGAAAAGCGGTTTGATTTAGTTGTCAGATTAGATAAAGAAGAAAGGAGTGATATTGAAGCTCTTCGTAATTTATATATTCCATTGCCTAATGGTGGACAGATTCCTCTCCGAGAAGTAGCATCGGTACAATACACAGAAGGGCCTGCTATGATTTCAAGAGATGATACGAAAAGAAGGATTGTTATTGGTATTAATGTTCGCCATAGAGATATGCAAAGTGTGGTAGATGATATCCAGCCCATTATTGAAAGTACAGTTGATCTACCTCCTGGTTATACCATATCCTACGGAGGACAATTTGAAAATATGCAGAATGCTATGTCCCGATTAAAACTTGTTGTTCCCATTGCATTAGGGTTAATCTTTATCCTCTTGTATTTTGCTTTTCATAGCTTGAAAGAAGCATTACTTGTTCTTACGGCTGTACCTCTTTCTGCTGTTGGTGGTGTATTCTTACTTTGGTTGCGTGGTATGCCTTTTAGTATTTCAGCTGGGGTTGGTTTTATTGCTTTATTTGGTATTGCAGTGCTAAATGGTATTGTGCTAGTAGAACATTTGAAAGATCTTAAGATGAAGGGTATGAAAGATATTGATGAGATTATCTTGAAAGGTACAGTTGATCGTTTGCGTCCTGTATTTCTTACCGCAGCATCAGCTGCATTAGGGTTTTTGCCAATGGCTGTATCCGCTTCTGCAGGAGCAGAAGTGCAGAGACCACTAGCTACCGTTGTAATTGGAGGTTTGTTTACTGCTGCATTGTTAACGATGGTAGTATTACCTGTTTTATTCAAAGTGTTTGATAAAAATTTGTCGAGTAATGAAAAATAATATAATTCTGGTATTGCTATGTCTATGCCCTACTATCGTGATAGGGCAAGTGCCTAATGATGAATTAGACGAACTTATAGAAAAGGCAATACAACATAATAAATCGATTCGTTCTAGTGAGGCCAATGTTGCTTCATATAAGGCGAATGTGCATACGGCTTGGGATTTGGGTAAAACCAATGTGTATTATAGCTATGATGCTAATAATCTTGCAGCTAATGATAGAGCATTAAGAGTATGGGGTATAGAGCAAGAATTTCAGTTTCCTTCTCTTTATGCCACACAAAGAGGATTGAATAAATCTAAGTGGATGGAACAAAATGCTTTACATCAGATAGTATTAAATGATGTTTCTCTATCCATATCTAAGATTTATGATAGAATTGTCTTTTTACAAAACAAGGAGGTTTTATTTCAACGGCTAGATAGCTTATACGCTTCGTTTGCTCAGGCTGGTACCAGAAAGTTTGAACTAGGGGAGGCAAATTATTTAGAAAAACTTACGACAGAATCAAAGACCAAACAAATAGCGCTGCAACTAAAGCAAGTTCAAGCAGAAAAGCGTTCTACATATGAACAGTTAGCAGCTATGGTACAAGTCGATGAACCTTTAATTATTCAATGTAAAGATCTTCAAGTCTTTCAATTTAGAGATGAAGTAGGAGGTAAATATTGGAAAGAGGAATATTTAAACCGAGTAAGTCACTCACTAAAAAAAGAGTTAAGTCTTCAATCTCAAAGTTGGATACCTAGCTTTACTATTGAGTTGTTTACTGGAACTAATCCTTCTTTGGATAAAAGGATGAATGGTTTTCAGATAGGAATAGGAATTCCTTTAGTGTTTAATAGTAATATTGCAAAAAGGAAGAAAGCTAAATTAGCCCAACAAAGCTGGAACTATGAAAGAGAAAGTAAACAGATAAAAATGGATAAATATATTCTCCAAAAACGGAGTGATATCTCACAACTTCAAGAGAACATTAGCTATTATGAAAATCAAGGAAAGAGACTTTCTAGTGAAATAATAAAAACAGCAGAAGGCAGTTATAAAGGGGGTGAAATAGATTATTTTCAATTTATCCAGAGTATTGAAAATGCCACAGATATTGAAGTCCAGTACTTAGAAAGTGTTTTAGCCTATAATAAAGCTTGTTTAGAATTATATTACTTTGATTATAACGAATAATGATGAAAAGATTACTCTATATATTACTAGGAATAAGTTTAGCTGCTTGTGGTAATAAAGCAAGCAAAGCTCCTCAAGTAGAAGAACCCGAAAACTCAGATACAGTACTTGTTACAAATGCTCAGTTTGAATTAATGAATATGGCTGTAGATACTGTAGGAATGCATCGATTTGAAAAGGTAATACCCCTTAGTGGAATAGTAGATGTACCACCTCAATATAAGGCGATAGTAAGTACCCTTGTCGATGGTTATATCAAAGATATCTATGTTCAGGAGGGCGAATCAGTACGAGCAGGACAACTTCTTTTTACCTTAGATAGTCCGGAATTCCTACAACTGCAAAAAGATTACTTAGAGTATTGTTCTCAGTTAGACTTTTTAGAGTCTGAATATATTCGTCAGAAAACACTTTTCGCTGAAAATATAGTATCTAAGAAAAAATTTCTTGAAGCCGAAAGTAATTATAAAGTAGCAAAAGCAAGTGTTTTAAGTTTAAAGCAATTGCTTTCTCAGCTCAATGCAAATGTAGAAAGTATTAATAGTGGCAATATTAATAAATCTATTCATATATACGCATCAATAAGTGGTGATATAACCAAAGTTTATGTTACGAAGGGGCAGCCTGTATCAAAATCAGACTTAGTTGCAGAAATTATTAACCCCAAAGAGAAAGTTATTTTATTATCTGTATATGAAAAGGATATATTTGATATTTATGATGGGCAAGAGCTTTCTTTTACTATTCCTCAAGCTCCTGAAATGATGTTTCGAGCAACTGTGCATAAAATAGGAAAGTCTTTAAATGGAAGTGAGAGAACCATATCGGTTCAAGCTGTTCTCACAGATAAAACAAAAACTCAGCTAATTGTAGGGATGATAGTACATGCCAGTATTATAGTAAAAGCGAAAGAGTATTTGAGTGTACCCTATGAAGCACTTATATCAAAAGATGGTGTTGATTATATCCTGAAATTGAATAAAAAAGTAGAAAACGGATATTCTTTTATACTAACTCCTGTTGAAACAGGTGTAAGGAATGAGGATTTAGTGGAGATAATTCCCAGTAAAGAAGTTTCTCAAGGTGTGAATTTCTTATCTAAGGGTGCTTATGATATATTGTGATTTTAAGAAATTAATAAAATCATTTTAAAACCTTAGTTAGCATAACAATACATAGAAAAAAGGTCGGTATCGTGAGAGTGATTGATCAGGGTCAAAAGAGTGACATGTCGGTGTCAAAGCATTACGATGTCGGTGTCAAGATGAAACCTTAATTTTATAACTAAAAACGGATAAGTAGCCTTTTTTCGATGTGTTTTTCGCATTTAGAAACAATAGAGCCTGTCTTATTTAGTTTTAAGACAGGCTCTATTGTTGTGGTTATTCTGTTTTAATCTTGATACAAATTAAGCATACTCTGTATAGTCGATTTTATTTCATCTCTAAAGTTCTTTGGTCCAAGTATTTCCAACATTTCTCGATTACTTAGTAGCTCTTGTATTAAGTCGAAAGTGGGTCTTACATAAATTTCAAAATCTGTATATTTGGCTGTTTTTTGTAATATACTTTGTGAAGAGTGTATTGGCACATCTTGTATATACAAATTTTGAGGAGAGTAGGCTCTAAACTGAATGCGAATAGGTTTGCCTACACGAGTGATACCAAAACAATGTTCATAATAATTTTTTAGATTAAGCATTTCACTGTTTTCATCTGAAATGAAATATTTAGTTTGAGTTAATTCAATATCATGAATCCTTTCTAAAGCAAAAGTATAAGGTTGTTTCTTTTTTAATTCCTCTCCAATAACATACCATCTCTGTTTAAATAGCCTAACAAAGCTAGGAGCAATAATGTAGTCTTTTGGTTTATTACTATGGTGTGACTGATAATGTATCTTTAGTCCTTGAGAATTATCTATTGCATCGAAAATGATGTTTAGGTGTTCATATCCAGTAGGAGGAGCTTCTACCACTACATTTTTATTATTCTTTATTCGCTCCGTCAAACTTGTAATTTTATGAGCACTTAATAGCCATTGATGTATTTCTTTTAGTGGGCTATCATTTTCGTCTCCTGATAATACATATCGAAAACCTTTTGTTCTTGCGCATTTTATTTCAATGTCAAAAAGACTTTCTGCATATCTGCAATATCTTGTAAAAGAACGTTGAGGTATCTCTTTTTTTTCGTTGTTCAAGGGTGAATTCATCCACCTTGTTTGTATCTCTTTATATGTTAAGTTCTGATGCTGTAGCGTGTTGACTAACCACATGCAAAAATCTTTTCTAAGTAGCATGACTTATCTGGTATAAGTAGTATTTGTTTTTTAATTGTGTTTTATCTAATCTCTGATATAATAAAATCGTAAAATAGCATCTCTTATTTGTTGATATTTTTATAAATGCAATATACTGTTGAGAACTAATGCCTCTTTCTTGATTTTAGTGAGAAATAAGATGTGTCTAAATTTAAGGAAAATAAAAGGATTCCAAATAAGTATTTCTACAATATGTTTTCATTATTTTATGCGATAGGAATGCTTATTCTGCTTTTAAACCATTATGTGGCTCATAATCAATGAGGAAGTAAAGTGTTCTATTATTAACCTATATTGAAAGGAAATAAAGGAAGAGTCATAAATTGAGATGTTGAATAGATGTTGGTCTAAAACTATTGAAATTCATTAATCTAACCAAAGATATATCGTTGTCAATATTTATTCTTGAATATGTAAAAACACTTTATTTAGAGAGCATCCATATCTAAATAAACTTTTTGTATGTATGCTTTGAGCTGAGATAGAAAAGGCTCTTCTTTTTCCCCTATGCTTTGGACTTGTGCCGACTTTAAGTTGAGAATAACTCCTCCCTCTTTTGTCCATAGTCCTGCAAACTCAGGAAACGAAAAATAACCATAATGCATAGCATTACTGTCTAGCAGGTTTTTGCTATAGTTGAAATCTTGTTGAGGTAATTGAAGTTGAGCTAAAAGAGTTGCAGCTAAATCTATTTGTGAACCTATGGTGTGTATGGTATCAGGTTTGGATATGGCACCACCAGTCCATATGAGAGGAATGTGATAACGGTCTAGTGAATTGTTAGACAAGTTTTCTGGAAATGCTCCTTGATGATCAGGGATTAAAATGATGAGGCTATTTTCCCATTCTCCAATTGTTTTTAAATTTTCTATAAAATTAGAAAGGCATTTATCTGTATAGGCAAAAGCATTTGCTTTATTACTTTCAAATTGATGAATTGGCACTTCAAAGGGTTCGTGACTACTCGATGTTTGAATAATAGAGAAATGAGGTTTTTCTTGCCTCCTGACTTTTAAATATTCTATGGCTTTGTCAAAAACAAATTCATCATGTACACCCCATTTGCTTAGTTTTTGTTGAATAGGGAAATCTTTGTCTGATACTATATATTCAAATCCAGCTCCTTTTAGATAAGCATTGAGATTCGTAAAATTAATATCTCCCCCATAAAAATAGCTTAAATCATATCCTGCATTCTTCAATGTAGAGGAAATACTTGGTAATTTTTGAGTTTTACGAGTATATTTCATCACACTCGTATTGGGCTGTGAGGGAAAGCCACTCAATATGGATATAAGTCCTCTATCTGTACGAAAGCTATTTGCATAAAACTGGGTAAAATAAATAGAAGAGTCGGCTATGGCATTTAAGTGTGGAGTAATCGTTTTTCCTTCTACTTTAGTTTCCATAAGAGGAACAGAAAAGCTTTCAAGAAGTACTAAATAAATATTAGGTTGGGTGATTTTTAATAGATTTCTCGTTTCGATTTCATCTGATATTCTATGATTGAGACTATCTACTAAGTTGTTAGCTTTTTCCTTTGAGAAATATTGGAATTGCTTGGAAAAGTTTTGCTCTTTCATACTCGACTCCATTAAGCTAAAAATAGGATTTATGGCAGCTTGGTTTAGTTTTTCATCGGTACTAAAATAGACCCTACTCAGATTCATTGTAGAGACTGTCCAGCCGCCACGGATCCCTAAGAAAATTAGGCCAAGGCTTACGCAAAGAAGAAGTGTACTTTTAATTTTAAGCGAATTTGTAGTGAGCCAATATTTAGGTTTTAACACAACCTTAGTGATACAGAAGTATAGAATAGCTATAATAGAAGGAATTCCAACTAATCCTAGAATATACTCAGGTAAAGTGATACTAGCCATAGCACTCCGGGGTGAAGATACGAAGTAAAACAAAGGAGTAGTATCCAATCTAAATCCCCAATAGCTGTACAATTGTAAATCAATAATAAATAAAAGAGCTATTATAGTACTAATAAATAAGGAATAACATTTAAGTATAGTTAGTAGAGATTTACTAATCCAAAAGATGGAGATAAAACCAAGTATAGTAGGTATTACTAAAAAATAACAAGCCATGGTAATATCCATGGGTAACCCTGCTTGGATGACAGCTGCAATAGTCTTCAAGTTTAGCTCGGAATAGATTCCAGCATGATACCCCATGAATATGGGTTTCTGGATAATAAAAAAGATAAGTAAGAGGATGAAGAATTTTATGAGAGGTATGATGCGTTGGAACATGATTGCTTATTCAGTTATTTATTGACTACAAATATATTAATCTTAAATTAATGTCTTATTACTTAGACTTAAATATATGCTTTCTTCTTCTATGTCAGTCTTTGTTTTGATATTAAATGATAATATTAACTTTTTGTATTCTTATACTTAATAACTCGATAAAAAACGTTAGTTTTGTACTTTGTCAATTAGCTTGAAATACATATGAAACTCGACTTATTAACAGCTATATCGCCCATTGATGGCAGATATAGAGGTAAGACTGAAGACTTAGCTTCTTATTTTTCAGAATTTGCACTCATAAAATACAGAGTACAAGTTGAAGTAGAATATTTTATAGCACTCTGTGAGTTGCCATTACCTCAGTTAAAAGGTATTGATACAGCGATTTTTCAGAATTTGCGTGCTCTTTATGAAAACTTCTCTGAAAAAGAGGCTCAACGTATTAAAGATATTGAGTCTGTAACTAATCATGATGTTAAAGCGGTAGAATACTTTTTAAAAGAAGAATTTGATAAGTTAGGAGATCTAAATGAGTATAAAGAGTTTATACACTTTGGATTAACATCTCAAGATATCAATAATACAGCAGTTCCTTTATCCATAAAGGAGGCTATGGAAAATGTATACTATCCTGCCATACATGAGATTATAACTAAGTTGAATGGTTATGCTTGTGAGTGGGAAGATATACCTATGTTAGCAAAAACTCATGGTCAGCCAGCTTCTCCAACACGACTAGGTAAAGAAATCAAAGTATTTGCTTATCGCTTAGAGAGACAACTAGAAGATTTAAAATCTGTGGTTATTTCAGGTAAGTTTGGTGGAGCAACAGGAAACTTTAATGCTCATCATGTGGCTTATCCTGAATATAATTGGAAAGAATTTGGAGCTAACTTCTTATCCCGGCACTTAGGGATAATCCGTGAAGAATATACTACTCAAATAGCCAATTATGATAATTTGTCAGCATTATTTGACTCTTTGAAGCGCATCAACACCATAATTATGGATTTGGATCGTGATTTCTGGCAGTATATATCGATGGAATACTTTAAGCAAAAAATAAAAGCTGGTGAAGTAGGTTCAAGTGCTATGCCACATAAGGTCAACCCTATTGACTTTGAAAACTCAGAAGGTAACTTAGGTATAGCAAATGCTATCTTTGAACATCTATCAAGGAAACTTCCTATTTCTAGGCTACAAAGAGACTTAACGGATTCCACAGTTTTAAGAAATATTGGTGTACCTTTAGGACATACAATTATTGCTATAAAAAGCACATTGAAAGGATTGACTAAGTTGCTTTTAAATGAAAAAGCAATTCATCGAGATTTAGATAGTTGCTGGAGTGTGGTTGCAGAAGCGATTCAGACAATTTTGAGAAGAGAAGGCTATCCTAATCCATATGAGGCATTGAAAGCATTGACACGAACAAATAAAATAATAAATGAAGAGTCTATCCATAACTTTATAGATGAACTCGACATTAAAGAAGAACTTAAAAAAGAGTTAAAGGCTATTACACCTCAAAACTATACAGGGATGTAATCGTTAAAATACTACAGTTAATTGTTTTGGCCGTGAGGCTTAATTTATTACGAATAAAAGATGAACAAAGAAAACGAAAATTGGCAAGACTCTCCGCAGACTGGCCGTGAGGCGAATAGAGAAAACAAAAAGAGCCTTTATCGTCGTGGCGATAAATCCTCTCAGGCCCCTCGTTCAAACTATCGTAGGAGAGAAGAAGGAGAAGGAAGTAATCGTCCTTCATATAATCAGTATCCAAAAAGAAATTACTCCCGTCAAGACGGAGATAATCGAAACTATCGCTCTTCATACTCACGTAATTTAGACGAAGGCAATCGTTATGATGGTAACGCTTACTCTGAAGGAAGAAGAGATAATTGGAGAGGAGGAGATAATAAACGCTCTTATGGAAATGAGAGAAGAGAATATACTCCAAGATATAATAGAGATAATCAAGACGGAGACAATAGAGGTGGTTATAGCAGAGGCTATGATAATAATAGAGGGGGATATGATCGTAACTCGGATTACCGCTCAAGAAAACCAAGTTTTTCTTCTGATAGGAGAGAAGGAGACTATAGTCGTCCTTATAGACGCCGTACTGAAGACTATGATCCTAACGCAAAATATTCTAAACGTAAACAAATAGAATATAAACAACAATTTGTTGATCCTAATGAGCCTATTCGTTTAAATAAATATTTAGCTAATGCTGGAGTGTGTTCTAGAAGAGAAGCTGATGAATTTATTGAAACAGGTGCTGTTACAGTGAATGGTGAAATTGTTAAGGAGTTGGGAACGAAAGTGAAACGCTCTGATGAAGTGAAGTTCAATGGTGAATTAGTTTCTATTGAAAAGAAAGTATATGTTCTATTGAATAAGCCTAAAGATTGTGTTACAACAATGGATGATCCACAAGAAAGACAAACTGTAATGGATTTTGTTAAAAATGCTTGTGATGAAAGAATTTATCCAGTAGGGCGTCTAGATAGAAAAACAACAGGAGTTTTGTTGTTGACTAATGATGGAGATTTGGCCTCTAAGTTGACTCATCCCAAATATGATAAAAAGAAAATTTATCATGTTACGTTGGATAGAAACATAGTGAAGGCTGATTTAGAGAAAATAGCTGAAGGTATTGAGCTTGAAGATGGTCTGATTAAGGCTGACGAGGTGGGTTACACCGATGAGTTTAAACGCAATCAGGTGGGTATTGAAATTCACTCTGGTAAGAATCGTATTGTTCGCCGTATCTTTGAATCTCTAGGTTATAGAGTGACAAAGTTAGATCGTGTTTACTTTGCAGGATTGACTAAGAAAGGTTTACGAAGAGGTCAATGGCGCTATCTATCAGAACAAGAAGTTTCGTTCTTGAAAATGGGATCTTTTGAATAATTTAATATAAATATAAATATAATACAGCAGCAAGAGGATATCAAAACTTCTCTTGCTGTTGGTTTTAAATAAGAATTTTAATAGTATGGAAATAATTAGTAGAACAAGAATTGTTGACCTGCTGAAGAGAGAAGACTTTGGTGCTATGGTCAATGTTAAAGGGTGGGTACGTACTCGCAGAGGTAGTAAAAAGGTAAACTTTATCGCACTTAATGATGGTTCTACAATCAATAATGTACAGTTAGTCGTCGATCTAGGAGAATTTGATGAGGAACTTCTTAAAAAAATAACAACAGGTGCTTGTATAAGTGTTAATGGCGTGTTGACAGAGTCAATGGGTAAGGGACAAAATGCTGAAATTCAAGTGAAAGAAATTGAAGTTTTGGGTGTTTGTGATAGCTCTTTTCCTTTACAAAAGAAAGGCCACTCTTTGGAGTTCCTTCGTGAAATAGCTCACTTACGTCCTCGTACAAATACATTTGGAGCTGTTTTCCGCATTCGTCATAATATGGCATATGCTATTCATAAATATTTCCATGATCGTGGTTTCTTCTATTTCCACACTCCTTTGATAACAGGCTCTGACGCAGAAGGTGCTGGAGAAATGTTTCAAGTGACCACTTTAGATTTAAATAATGTTCCAAAGGATGAGAATGGAAAGATAAATTATAAGGAAGATTTCTTTGGTAAAGAAGCTAACCTAACTGTATCTGGTCAGTTGGAGGGAGAATTAGCAGCAACTGCATTAGGTGCTATCTATACATTTGGCCCAACTTTTAGAGCTGAAAACTCAAATACTCCTCGTCACTTAGCTGAGTTCTGGATGATAGAACCAGAAGTTGCCTTCAATGATAATAACGATAATATGAATCTTGCTGAAGATTTTATTAAATATTGCGTTCAATGGGCATTAGACAATTGTATGGATGATCTTAAGTTCCTAAATGAACACTTTGATAAAGGTCTTATTGAAAGGCTTCAAGGAGTTGTAAAAGTCGAATTTAAGCGTGCTACATATACTGAAGGTATTAAAGTACTAGAAGAAGCTGTGGCTAAGGGACACAAATTTGAATTCCCAGTTTATTGGGGTGCAGACTTAGCATCTGAGCATGAACGTTTTTTAGTGGAAGAACACTACAAACGTCCTGTTATTATGACAGACTATCCTAAAGAAATTAAAGCTTTCTACATGAAGCAGAATGAAGATGGTAAGACTGTTCGTGGTATGGATGTGTTGTTCCCTAAAATTGGAGAAATCATAGGAGGTTCAGAACGTGAAGTAGATTATGACACATTAATGCAAAGAGTGGAAGAAAATCATATTCCTCTTAAAGATATGTGGTGGTATCTAGATACTCGTAAATATGGTTCTTGTCCACATTCTGGATTTGGATTAGGTTTTGAACGTTTACTATTATTTGTTACAGGTATGTCAAATATTCGTGACGTAATACCTTTCCCAAGGACTCCAAATAATGCAGATTTTTAAAAATTAAATAAATGTTTAAAAGGGACCTGTTTATAATGAATAGGTCCCTTTTTGTATTCAATAAATAAGGCTATCCAACCTATGGTAAGATAGCCTTATTTATAATTTATAGTGACCTCTATTTCTGCACTAAACTTAGTGCAAGTTCAGGTTCGTCAGTAGTTATGAATCTGGCTCCTGCATTTAATAGTTTTTGCATGATTAGTTCTTCATTAACTGTCCAGAAATTGGTGGTTAAACCTAGTTGATTGCAGCGATCAATTAGAGTTGAGTCTTTTTCGAATGAGCTAAAATGATAATCAATACCTGATATTTTAGCCTCTTTAATTTCTTCAAGAGCTTTATTTGTTTCTAAGTATGCTGTATGAGCTGTTTTATCTAGCTCAGAAACTCTTTTTATGTTATCAAAGCTGAAGCAGATATAATCAACCCAAGCTTGTGCTTTAGCTGTGTGTACGGCATTTACTACAGCATCAGTAAGTTCTCTATTTCTTTCAGCTCCTTTTTGAGAAACTTTAATTTCCAAAACCACCTTTGTCTTGTTTTGAGTTTTGATGAGTTCAAGATAGTCATTTAAGGAAGGAACGAATTCTCCACTCAATAATTCAACTTTCTTTAAGTCAGCACCTATGTTCTCTTCTAGTTTTAAACCTCCGATTTCAGGATCATGAGAAAGAATAATTTCATTGTCTGAAGAATACCATACGTCAAATTCTGCAGCTTCACAACCTAGAGCTATAGCAGCTTTAAGACTTCCTATAGAGTTCTGACTGACTTCATGATGTTTCCATGCACCACGGTGGGCTATAACACCATTTTTGATGAATTCATCTTTTACGAGGATGAAGCTTTTCTTTTTATCTCCGTATGTTAATTCTATTTCATATTTAAAAGGTGAGTTTGTAGTAAGTTGAATACCTTCATTAAGAGTGATCTCTCCTTTATTGTTGATGTTGAATATTTGAGCAGTATCTTGTGATAAAGTAGGAACACCTTCAATTCCCACTGCTTTTGATATTGTAGCACCTTGCTGATTCATAGGAATAGTGTAGCTTTCTAAACTAATTAGAGAGTCGGCATCAATTTGTTTTGTCTCATTTTGAGAAGTACAGCTAATCATAAATAAGCTGGCTACTCCTAGTAATAAATATTTCATAATAAATTAGTGTTTAAAACATAGTTGTTTATAAGTTGGAACAGACAAAGGTAATGATATGAGTCTAAAATAGGCAATATCCTCCATTAAGTTTTGGATAAGTTGTTCTGTTTTAGATATAAAAAAAGAGGATATCTGATCAGATATCCTCTTTTTGTGATCCGTCTGGGGCTCGAACCCAGGACCCCAACATTAAAAGTGTTGTGCTCTACCTACTGAGCTAACGAATCATTATCTTGCTTTTTGATAGCGAGTGCAAATATATGGCTAATATTTTTAATATCCAAAACAAGAAAAGCCCAATTTTACTAAAAATAGATTATGATAACATATAAATATCTGTATATGTTTGCTTTATGGTGTAGCATTTCTTTTGAAATAAATTTAAAAAAGTTTTTCATTATAACTTGAAGTAGATATATCCATCGTATAAAACTTGTTTTTCAGTTGCACTTATATTAACTTGCTTAGAAAGTTTTGAATCTATTTGCCTTTTTGCATAGAGCTGAGAGTGTCACTTCATTTTTATAAATAAGTAGTTTGAAACCTCTGTTTATGAGGATGTAACAAATCATTATTAAGTAGTTAAAGAATGAATAAAATGCGCTTT
This sequence comes from Bacteroides coprosuis DSM 18011, assembly GCA_000212915.1. Taxonomy (NCBI): domain Bacteria; kingdom Pseudomonadati; phylum Bacteroidota; class Bacteroidia; order Bacteroidales; family Bacteroidaceae; genus Bacteroides; species Bacteroides coprosuis. Next base: position 193,914 of record CM001167.1, on the reverse strand, counting down.
TAGTTTGTTGTTTCAAATAAAAAGAGTACTTTTGCAAGCCGATTATTATCTCGATTACAGATTATAATTATTAGTTCATCACGTTTTTATCTTCCTTTGTCCGGGGGAGAATATTACGTAATGAATTACTTTAGTAGTAACAATTTAAAACAAAATTAAGAGTGGATACTTTAAGTTACAAGACCATTTCTGCAAACAAAGCAACCGTTACCAAAGAATGGGTAATAGTTGACGCTACTGATCAAGTTTTGGGGCGTTTAGGATCAAAAGTTGCTAAGCTATTAAGAGGTAAGTATAAACCAAATTTTACACCTCACGTAGACTGTGGCGATAACGTGATTATCATCAATGCAGACAAAGTAAAAATGACAGGTAGTAAGTGGGACAAAAGAGTTTATCTTTCATACACTGGTTATCCAGGTGGACAAAGAGAAATTACTCCAGCCCAATTACAAGCAAAACCTAATGGTGATGAGAAATTGCTTAGAAAAGTTATTAAGGGTATGCTTCCTAAAAATAAACTAGGAGCACAATTATTGGGTAATTTATATGTTTACACAGGTAGTGAACATAAACACGAAGCTCAAAGCCCTAAATTAATTGATATAAACGTACTTAAATAATAAAGATGGAAGTAGTAAACGCATTAGGCAGACGTAAACGAGCAATAGCTCGCATATTCGTAAGCGAAGGTACTGGTAAGATTACTATTAATAAGAGAGATCTTGTTAATTATTTCCCATCAGGTATTCTTCAATATGTTGTAAAACAACCACTAGAAACATTAGGTGTTTCTGATAAATACGATATTAAAGTTAATTTAAATGGTGGTGGTTTCACTGGTCAATCTCAAGCGCTTCGTTTAGCAATAGCTCGTGCATTGATTAAAATTAACGCAGAAGACAAAGCTGTTCTTCGTAAAGAAGGTTTTGTTACTCGTGACCCTCGTTCAGTTGAACGTAAAAAACCAGGTCAACCAAAAGCTCGTAAGAGATTCCAGTTCAGTAAACGTTAATATCTACTGGAGTTATCTCTGGAAGCTATCACGTTTAGTATCTAAACTACTGGGACTCTATAGTGATATAGGCTACTCAGCAGTTGGTTTAGAAGAACTAAAAAAGAAAGTAAACGAATAAAAAAGAAAAAATGTCAAGAACAAATTTCGAAGAATTATTAGAAGCTGGTTCACACTTCGGACACCTAAGAAGAAAGTGGAATCCTGCAATGGCTCCTTATATTTTCATGGAGCGTAATGGTATTCATATCATTGATCTTCATAAAACAGTTGCTAAAATAGATGAAGCTGCTGAAGCTTTAAAAGAATTAGCAAAAGCTGGTAAGAAAGTACTCTTTGTTGCTACTAAGAAACAGGCAAAAGAAATCGTTGCTGAAAAAGCTGACTCGGTTAATATGCCTTATGTAATCGAACGCTGGCCAGGTGGTATGCTTACTAACTTCCCTACTATCCGTAAGGCAGTAAAGAAAATGGCTACTATCGACCGTCTAACTAAAGATGGTACTTATGATAATCTTTCAAAAAGAGAAGTTTTACAAATCTCTCGTCAACGCGCAAAATTAGAAAAGAACTTAGGTTCTATTGCAGACCTAACTCGTCTTCCTTCTGCTTTGTTTGTAGTTGATGTAATGAAAGAAGACATTGCAATTCGTGAAGCTAATCGCTTAGGCATACCTGTGTTTGCTATCGTTGATACAAACTCAAACCCTAAAAATGTGGATTATATTATCCCAGCTAACGATGACGCTACTAAATCAATCGAATTAATCATCGGCAAATGCTGTGAAGCAATCAAAGAAGGTCTTGAAGAAAGAAAGGCTGAAAAGATTGACATGGAAGCAGCTGGTGAAGCTCCTGCAGCTAAAGGAAAAAGAAAAGCTACTAGAGCTCGTTTAGATAAAGCTGAACAAGAGGCATTAAATGCAAGTAAAGCAGCTGCATATTTAAGCGAAGACGAAGAAGAAGCTTAAGATTATATTCTCAAGGTGCTAGTGGGCTTTGCATAAGATTTTTATAAAATACTATGCATTCATAGGTCTATTAGCACCTTGTGTTTTTTTGAAGAATTAAATTATAAACAAATAATATAGAATTATTATGGCTGTTACAATGGCAGATATATCGCATCTACGCAAAATGACAGGTGCGGGAATGATGGATTGCAAAAATGCTCTAACTGAAGCAAATGGTGACTTTGACAAGGCTATGGAAATTATCCGTAAAAAAGGTCAAGCAGTTGCTGCTAAACGTTCTGATCGTGATGCTTCTGAAGGTTGCGTATTAGCTAAATCTACTGGTAAATATGCGGCTATTATTGCCCTAAAATGTGAAACAGACTTCGTTGCTAAAAATGAAGATTTCATTAAATTAACTGAAGAAATTTTAGATCTTACTATGGCTGAAAAAGCTGCTGATCTAGATGCTGCTAACAGCTTACCATTTGGTGATTCAACAGTGAAACAAGCAGTTGTTGATCGCAGTGGTATTACTGGTGAAAAAATGGAACTTGATGGTTATGGCTTCGTTGAAGGTGCAAAAACAGCTGTTTACATCCACCCAGGAAACAAACTTGCTACTATCGTAGCTTTCAATCAAGAAACAACTGATGAGGTAGCTCATGAAGTAGCTATGCAAATTGCTGCAATGAACCCTATTTCTGTTGATGCTGCTAGTGTTCCTGCTGATGTTCTTGCTCGCGAAAAAGAAATCGCTGCTGATAAAGCTCGTCAAGAAGGCAAACCAGAGAATCTTATTGAACGTATTGCTGAAGGTCGTATTCATAAATTCTACAAAGAAGTTTGTCTTCTTGAACAAGAATATGTGAAAGATCCTAGCTTGACAATTGCTAAGTTCTTAGATAAAGCAAGTAAAGGGCTTACAGTTACAGGATTCAAACGTGTAACTTTGAATGAAGACTAATTAAAAGAGTCTACATAAAATAATAAAAAGGGGAAAAATGATCATTTTTCCCCTTTTTAATTATGCTACCCTTTTGGTTTAGTTTGTGAATAACCTAGTTCTTTTAAGAGTGAAACTATACGGTCTTTAAAGTCCCCTTGTATAATAATCTCATTGTTCTTACTTGATCCTCCTACACCGCATTTACTTTTAAGAGCTTTTTCTAATCCTTTTAAGTCGGTTTCATTTCCTATAAATCCAGTGATTAGAGTTACCGTTTTGCCACCCCTATTCTTTCTATCCAACTGAACTCTTAACTTTTGCTGTTGCGGTGGAATTGTATCTGTTGATTCTTCCTCATTTTCTTCATATTGGAAATCTTGATTGGTGGAATAAACAATATTTAGACGTTGTTTCCAGTCGTTATTTTTCATGGTTTCGTTCTTAATTTTAAATCAAAAATATGATTTTGGCGCTACTTTATCAAAGAAATTAAGAGAAAGATTGAAAAAGCTTTATTGTTATCTCTATTCATTGTTAATATTTTAGTGTAAATTTGTGTATTCTAATAAACAAGGAAATTATGAGTAATCAGATACCGTATCAACAAAAAGTAAAAGTACCAGAGCCAACCTTACGACGACTTCCATGGTATCTATCAAATGTGCGGTTGATGAAAAAACGCGGAGAGCAATATGTTTCGTCAACTCAATTATCTAAGGAAACAAATATAGACTCATCTCAAATAGCTAAAGATCTATCTTATGTAAATATCTCAGGTAAAACTAGAGTAGGGTATGAAGTAGATGCTTTAATATCTGTGCTAGAAGATTTTTTAGGATTTACTAGAATGCATAAAGCCTATTTATTTGGTGTAGGTAGCTTGGGAGGGGCTTTAATAAGAGATACTGGGTTGACTCATTTTGGGCTCGAGATTGTAGGGGGCTTTGATGTGAACCCTAAGCTAGTGGGTAAAAAAATTAATGGTATTCCTATTTATCATACAGACGATTTTATTGAAAAAATGAAAGATTCAGACGTTAATATAGGAGTCTTAACTGTACCTATAGAAATAGCTCAAGATATAGCAGATTATATGGTGAAAGGTGGAGTTCAAGCGATATGGAATTTTACACCTTTTAGAATTCGTGTTCCCGAAAATATTGTCGTGCAAAACACTTCTCTTTATGCACATTTAGCAGTTATGTTTAATCGCTTAAATTTTAATAAGTAAATTTTAGTATGAAAATAATATGCTTGGGTCGTAATTATGCTTCACTTCATAAAGATGGCTTAAATACACTTGATCCATTTGTGTTTCTCAAACCAGACTCAGCTTTGCTAAAAGATGGAAAGCCTTTTTTCCTTCCTGACTTCTCTTCCAATTTTAAATATGAGGGAGAGTTGGTTTTTCATATAAATAGATTAGGAAAAAATATTTCGGAACGTTTTGCTCATCGATATTATGATAAAGTAACTGTAGGTCTTGATTTGGCAGCAGAAGATATTTTATCTCATGCTAAAGAGCATGGTTTACCATGGGATTTATCGAAAGGGTTTGATAGTTCAGCTGTTATAGGTGATTTCATACCTGTTGCTAATTTGAATTTGGAGAATCTTAGATTTTCTTTAAATATAAATAAACAAACTGTACAAAGAGGGAATGCTAATGAAATGGTTTGGAGTATTGATCAAATAATAGCATATGTTAGTCGGTTTTATACATTGAAGATTGGTGATTTAATTTTCACAGGTACTCCCGAAGGAGCTGGAAAACTAGATATCGGTCAGCATTTTGATGGATTTATTGAAAATAATCAAGTATTAAGTTTAGATATACGTTAATATGAAAATAAGAGTAGGCTTTGGCTATGATGTTCACCAGTTTTCAGAAGGTCGTGATTTATGGTTAGGAGGTATAAAAATTGACTATGAGAGAGGATTAAAAGGCCACTCAGATGCCGATGTTCTTGTTCATGTTATTTGTGATGCTCTACTAGGAGCTGCAAACTTGAGAGATATTGGATTCCAATTTCCTGATACCGCTGGTGAATTTAAAGATATAGATAGTAAGATTCTTCTTAAAAGGACTGTTGCTCTTTTACAAGAGAAAGGTTTTTCAATTGGGAATATTGATGCTACTATTTGTGCAGAATTACCTAAATTAAATCCTTATATTCAAGAAATGAAGTGTGTTCTTGCTAGAGTGATGGGGATTGATGAAGAAGATCTTTCTATAAAAGCGACAACAACTGAAAAGCTTGGGTTCGTCGGTCGCCAAGAAGGCATTGCCGCTTATGCTACAGTGCTTATTGAAAAATAAGATAACCTTTAAATATATAGATTAAAGAGCCTAAGTTTAACTTCAGGCTCTTTTGTTTTATCAGATAGCATATATCATTAAAATCAATTACATTTGTGTATAACGAAAATAGCATGGACAAGAATAGGAATAAGCGTGTTTTGGTAGGTCTAAGTGGAGGTATTGATAGCTCTGCAACTTGCATAATGTTAATGGAACAAGGATATACACCTATTGGTGTTACTATGCAAGTGTGGGGTGATGCACCTTCTGAAGCTAAAGAATTAGCTGATAGATTAGGTATGGAACACTATATAGCAGATGAACGTGATGATTTTAAGGCTTCGGTAGTTAAGAACTTTATTGATGAATATAGAAGTGGAAGAACTCCGAATCCATGTGTCATGTGTAACCCTCTTTTCAAATTTAGAATTTTAAAAGATTATGCTGATAAACTAAATTGCCAATGGATTGCTACAGGTCATTATTCTTTGCTCGAAGAACGCAATGGAAAAGTTTACCTTCTGGCTGGGAGAGATACAAAAAAAGATCAATCCTATTTTTTATGGAGATTAGGTCAAGATATATTGAGTCGATGTATGTTTCCACTTGGACCATTTGTGAAGACTGAAGTGCGTGAATATCTTAAGAATAAAGGATTTGTTCATAAGTCTGAGGAAGGTGAAAGTATGGAAGTTTGCTTTATTAAGGGTGATTATAGAGATTTTTTAAAAGAATACTATCCTGATTTAGATAAAGAAATTGGTAGAGGGTGGTTTGTTGATGCGAAAGGAAAGAAACTGGGTGAACATTTAGGTTACCCTTATTATACAATAGGACAGCGTAAAGGTCTTAATATTGCTTTAGGTAAGCCTGCATATGTTTTAAAAATTAATGCCGATAAAAATACGGTTATGTTGGGTGATGCTTCAGATCTAGAAACTGGATATATGTTACTTGAAAAAGATGAATTAGTTGTCCCAGATGAAATTTTTGAATGTGATAATTTAACTGTTCGGGTACGTTATAGAAGTAAGCCTATTCCTTGTCAAGTAATTCGTTTAGAAGAAGGGAATTTATTAGTTAAGTTTAATGGATCTGCTTCAGCTATAACACCTGGTCAATCTGCAGTTTTTTACTCTGATAATAGGGTATTGGGTGGAGCATATATAGCTTCTCAAAAAGGAATAAACTGGATTGTAGAACAGAATAAAGATAAATATAATGCGTAAAATAGTTTTTTTATTTTCAGTGCTTTTATCACTGACAACTATTGCTTTTGCCCAAATAGACACACTAAAATATAGAATTAGCTTAACGGATAAGTTGAATTCAGAATATTGTATAGATAAACCTGAAGAGTTCTTGTCGGTTAAGGCTATAGAACGTAGAAAAAAACAAGGTCTTCCAATTGATGAAACTGATTTACCCGTTAACAAGACTTACATTAATCAGATAAAAGAGTCTGATTTGAACGTTGTAGCTGTGGGCAAATGGGATAACTTTGTCACAGTATCTTGCAATGACCCCAGAAAAATTGACTCTGTTAGAAAGTTCCCTTTTATAAAGGATATAGAGTTGGTGTGGGAAGCCTCTGAAGCAGATAAGAAAAATAGAATATCCCAAAGAGATACCATTTCTAATGATATGAAATGGCTTGATACTTATTATGGTGTAGGTTTAGAACAAATTCAAATAAGTGGAGTTGACAAACTTCATGCTGAGGGTTTTAAAGGGGAAGGTATTACCATTGCAGTAATTGATGCTGGATTTCACAATGTGGATAGTATTAAAGGAATGGATAATATAGAGATTCTTGGAACTAAAGACTTTGTGAATCCGACAAGTGATATTTTTGCTGAAAACAGTCATGGCATGGCAGTTTTATCTTGTATGGCAATGAATAAACCACATTATATGGTTGGTACTGCTCCCAAAGCTTCTTATTGGTTATTAAGAAGCGAGGATGATCGTTCAGAACATCTTGTTGAGCAAGATTATTGGGCGGCGGCAATAGAGTTTGCTGACAGTGTTGGTGTGGATGTCGTAAATACATCTTTGGGATATAATGAATTTGATGATAAGTCTAAAAACTATAGATATAGAGATTTAGATGGATCTCATGCTTTAATGTCTCGACAAGCTTCAAAAGTTGCAGGTAAAGGGATGATTTTAGTTTGTAGTGCTGGTAATTCAGGAATGGGTTCATGGAAGAAAACAACCACTCCAGGAGATGCTTTTAATGTTATTACTGTTGGAGCTGTTGATAAAGAGGGCGTATTAGCTCCATTTTCTTCGATTGGAAATACAGCAGATGGTAGAATAAAACCTGATGTCGTAGCAGTCGGACTTTTTGCAGATGTAATGGGGACTGATGGTATCCTGACAACAGCAAATGGTACTTCGTTTGCTTCACCTATCATGTGTGGTATGGTAGCTTGTCTTTGGGAATCACTACCTCATCTTACTGCTTATGAAATTATAAAATTAGTACAGTCTGTTGGCGATCGAGTAGATTTTCCCAATAATATATATGGTTATGGTATTCCTAATCTTTGGCAGGCTTACTTGAAAGAGAAGAAATAAAGAATGAGTGAGAATATACTTTCCTTATTAGAGTTAAATAACCTTGTTCGACGTGGCATAGAAGCTTGCCTCCCTGATACTTATTGGATTCAGGCCGAGATAAGTGATGTTCGGTCGAATACTTCTGGTCATTGCTACCTTGAATTTATTCAAAAGGATGAAAGAACATCTTCACTTATAGCTAAGGCAAGAGGTGTTATCTGGTCAAATGTATTTCATGTTTTAAGGCCCTATTTTGAAGAAACAACAGGAGAGACTTTTCATTCAGGGCTTAAGGTATTAGTTGAAGTAGAGGTTACTTTTCATGAATTATATGGTTATAGCTTAACAGTTCAAAACATTGATCCCACTTATACTTTGGGTGATATGGTTAAGAGGAGAACAGATATCCTAAAGCAGTTGGAAGAAGAAGGAGTACTAACTTTAAATAAGGAATTAGAGCTGCCATTATTAACTCAAAGGATAGCTGTCATATCTTCTGCTACTGCGGCTGGTTATGGCGATTTTTGCGATCAGCTGAAAGGTAATAGTTGGGGAATATCTTTTTATACAGAGTTGTTTCCAGCTATTATGCAAGGTGAGCAGGTAGAAAGAACGATATTAAATGCTTTAGATGCTATTCTTGCTCGTAAAAAAGATTTTGATGTTGTTGTGATTATACGAGGTGGCGGTGCTACGTCCGATTTGAGTGGGTTTGATACATATCTATTGGCAGCCTCATGTGCTCAGTTTCCTATGCCCATCATTACTGGAATAGGTCATGAAAGAGATGATACTGTTCTAGACGTTGTAGCGAATACAAGAGTGAAAACACCAACAGCAGCGGCAGAGTTTTTGGTTAATCGGATGATGAATGTTATAGGAAGACTAAATGACTTGTCTTTTCAACTAAAGACAAGTGTAGTACAGAAATTACAAATGGAAACTGAAAGACTTAATAGGCTTATTGCCAGGCTTCCATCTAATGTAAATCTTTCGATAGCTAATGAGAATTTTAAAGTTAAAGACTTATATAATCGTTTGAAATTGAGTACAAACTTGTATCTTAAGGACCAACAATACTTGCTAAGATCTATATCTCTTGAAATTAAAAGTATATCTCCGTATGAAATATTAAAGAAAGGATATGCTCTCTTATCACAAAATGGTGTGATAATTTCATCTATTAAAGATATTGAAGAAGACTCTGATATTATTATAAAAATGTATGATGGAGAGTCAAAAGCACACATAGAAAAGAAGACAGAATATGAATAAGAAAGATAAGTTGCCTAAAGACTATTCTACAGCGATCAAACGATTGGAGGAAATTGTTAATCATATTGAAGAACAGTCATTAGATATAGATCTACTAGCGAATCAAGTTAAAGAGGCTAATGCACTAATCAAATTTTGCTCAGGCAAATTAAACGAAGTAAACAAAGAAGTTGAGAAATTACTGTCTGAAGGAGATACTTCAGATAATCAATAAAAGTAAGTATAGTTCTTAATACCTAGAAATTATGAAATCAATAGATTGGTCGAACTTAGGTTTTGGATACGTCAAAACTGATTACAATGTTAGAATAAACTACCGTAATGGTGAGTGGGGTGAACTAGAAGTGTGTAGTGATGAATATATTAATATTCATATGGCTGCCACTTGTCTACACTATGGACAAGAAGCCTTTGAAGGAATGAAAGCTTTCAAAGGGAAAGATGGTAAAATTAGAATATTCCGTATTAAGGATAATGCAGAACGCTTACAAACTTCTTGTGAAGGAATTTGTATGGCGAAGCTTCCTATTGAAAAATATGAAGAAGCAGTTATCAAAGCTGTTAAACTAAATGAACGCTTTGTTCCACCATATGAAAGTGGAGCTTCTTTATATATCAGACCTATTCTTTTTGGCACTGGTGCTCAGATAGGGGTACACCCTGGAAAAGAATTTATGTTTGTGGTAATGGTTACTCCTGTAGGTCCTTATTTTAAAGAAGGATTCAAACCAAATCCTTATGCTATTCTTCGTCAGTATGATAGGGTGGCTCCATTGGGTACTGGTAGGTATAAAGTAGGTGGAAATTATGCTGCTGGAATGTTAGCAGGAGAACATGCGAAGTCTTTAGGTTATGCTGCTGTATTATTTTTGGATTCTAAAGAAAAAAAATATTTAGATGAATGCGGACCTGCCAATTTCTTTGGTATAAGAGGTACTTCTTATATTACACCACAATCAGACTCCATACTTCCTTCTATTACAAACAAGAGCTTAATGACTCTTGCTAAAGAAATAGGGTTGACAGTAGAACAGCGTCCTGTTTTAGAAGAAGAATTATCCACTTTTGATGAAGCTGGAGCATGTGGTACAGCTGCTGTAATTAGTCCAGTAGAGAGAGTAGATGATTTGGATATGAACAAATCTTATGTAATAAGTAAAGATGGTAAGGCTGGTCCTTATTCCACAAAACTATATAATAAACTAAGAGCTATTCAATATGGTGATGAATCAGATAAGTATGGTTGGATCACTATTGTTGAGTAATAGCAGATATCTTGTAGAAAAAGAATAAATTAATTCATGGCAAAAAACAAACTAGAGAAGTTTGCTGAAATGGCGGCTCTCCCTCATGTTTTTGAGTATCCTTTTCATGTATCACAAGCTATTCCTTTTGATATGAAGGGAAAGTGGAATAGTGATTTTTTTAAAAATGACAATCCTATTGTTTTAGAGTTGGGTTGTGGTAGAGGTGAATATACAGTAGGTCTGGGTGAAATGTTCCCTAATAAAAACTTTATAGGTGTTGATATTAAGGGAGCTCGCATGTGGGCTGGTGCAACAGAATCCCATAAAAAAGGAATGACGAATGTTGCTTTCTTACGAACTAATATCGAAATTATAGAACGATTCTTTGATAAAAATGAAGTAAGTGAAATCTGGTTGACATTTTCAGATCCACAGATGAAGAAAGCAACAAAAAGATTAACCTCTACTTATTTTATGGAGAGATATAGAAGCTTTTTAATAGATAATGGTCTTATTCACCTCAAAACCGATAGTAATTTTATGTTTACTTATACCCAATATATGGTTGAGGAAAATAAATTGCCCCTTCTTTTTTCTACAGAAGATTTATATCATTCTAATCTGGTAGATGATATTTTAGAAATTCAAACCTATTATGAAAAACAATGGATTAATAGGGGGTTATCTATTAAATATATGAAGTTCAAGTTACCCCATGAGGGAGTACTTTGTGAACCAGATGTGGAAATTGAATTAGACACATATAGAAGCTATAATAGAAGTAAGCGAAGTGGCTTACAAACTAGTAAATAAATAGAAATGACATTATATCCGAAATTAATTCTAGATGCACTGAAGAATGTGCGTTATCCTGGTAATGGTAAAAATCTAGTAGAAGCTGATATGGTGGATGATAATATACGAATAGAGGGGAATAAAGTGTCATTCTCCATCTTATTCGAGAAACCAACCGATCCATTTATCAAATCAGTGATAAAATCAGCAGAATCAGCAATTCTTACTTATGTAAGTAAAGATATCGATATTGTAGGTAATATTGAAGTCAATACCCGTAAAGCAGCTCGTCCTGAAGTAGGGAAGTTATTGCCTCAAGTTAAAAATATTATTGGCGTATCCTCTGGTAAAGGAGGTGTAGGTAAATCTACTGTTGCTTCCAATCTAGCTGTAGCGTTAGCTAAATTGGGCTACAAGGTTGGACTTCTTGATGCTGATATCTTTGGACCTTCTATGCCTAAGATGTTTCAAGTAGAAGATGCTAGACCCATGTTAGTGGAGGTAGCTAATAGAGAGTTGATAGAGCCTATCGAAAAGTATGGGGTGAAATTATTATCTATTGGATTTTTTGTTGATCCTGATCAAGCTACTCTATGGAGAGGAGGAATGGCTAGTAATGCTTTAAAACAACTTATAGGTGATGCTAACTGGGGTGATTTAGACTATCTTTTGATAGACTTACCTCCAGGCACAAGTGATATTCATTTGACGATAGTTCAAACATTGGCTCTTACAGGTATCGTGGTAGTTAGTACCCCTCAAGATGTAGCTTTAGCTGATGCCAGAAAAGGAATTAACATGTTTACTAATGACAAAGTAAATGTTCCTATTTTAGGACTTATAGAAAATATGTCTTGGTTTACTCCTGCAGAATTACCTGAAAATAAATATTACATTTTTGGAAAAGATGGAGCTAAAAAGTTAGCAGAAGAAATGAATGTTCGCTTATTAGGTCAAATTCCTATTGTTCAGAGTATTCGTGAAGGTGGAGATACTGGTAGTCCTGTGGCTTTAAATGAAGACTCTATCACAGGAGCAGCATTTAAATCTGTCGCAGAGTCAGTTGTTGAGCAGGTTAACTTGAGAAATGAAAATCAAGACCCTACAAAAATAGTAGAGATAACTACTCGATAAAGGGAATATATAGTCGTTATAAACGTCATAAGAAAAGGTGGAGAACTTGAATGTTACTCCACCTTTTTATTATTGGTTATGTCTAGTCCTAACATAGCGTTACACTATACTCAAAACCATTATGAAAAGTAAAGAAAGACCGTATGTTAGGCGTAGTCAAAAAGACTATAGTATGCCCTTTAAATTATCCGTAGTCCAGGAATATGAAGAAACCGATATCTCTTATAGCGCTTTAAGTCGAAAATATAGAATACAAGGTAGTGATACTATCCGTCAGTGGGTAATCAAATATGGCAGTACAGATGTTATATATAAAACATCCTATCCTATGAATAAACCCAAAGACCTAAAAATCGTTGAGCTCGAAGCTCAAATAGAGATGCTCAAGCGTAAAAACAACCGATTGGAGCATGAGTTAGAGAATAGAGATCACAAAGCTGCTATCTTAGATATTCTTATTGATATAGCAGAGAAAGAGTATAAAATCAAGATACGAAAAAACTCCTCCCCCGAGCAGCCGACAGATACAAAGAAGTAGAGGGCCTATCTCTTACTCAAATTTGTGTGCTACTCGGGATCAATAGGCAGTTTTATTATCGAAGGAAGTGGAGTGAAAGGAAAAATAAACAAAAAGCTGAAAAAGTAATTCAAGTCGTTCATCAGTTACGTAGGGATATGCCTAGGTTAGGTGGTAGAAAACTGTATCACCTGCTTTATGATAATCTACGAGAGCTTGGTGTGGGACGAGATAAACTATTTACTATACTTAGAGCAAACCAGTTACTAGTTACACCTAAACGCTCTCATAAGCGAACTACTAATTCTTTTCACCGCTTTAAAAAGCATAAAAACTTAATAGAAAATATAGAACTCGTAGCTCCCGAGCAGGTATGGGTCAGTGATATTACCTATGTGTCTTCGGCTAAGCACCATTACTATCTAGCTCTTATTACGGATGCTTATTCTAAGAAAATAGTAGGTTATGATCTCTCTGAGAGTTTAAGCACAAAAGGAAGTCTTAGAGCACTAAGAATGGCTAATAAAAGCCGGATATATACTGAGATGGAGCTAATCCACCACTCTGACAGAGGTATTCAATATTGTTCGGATAGCTACCAGAAGCAGTTAAAAAAGTATCGCATAAAATGTAGCATGACAGAAAGTTATGATCCCTATGCAAATGCTGTAGCAGAAAGAGTCAATGGTATCTTAAAGGATGAATTCAGTATAAGTGAGTATAATCTAAGCTTGAAGGATATGCAGAGACTTATTAAAGACACTATCCATATCTATAATGAGAAAAGGCCACATGCTTCTTGTGGGTATAATACTCCTGATTTTATGCATCGACAGAATAAAATAAAAATTAAAACTTATAAAAAAGTCCAAGCAAATCATGTTGCTCGGACTTAATATACTATTTTTAAAATGTTATTAACTGTAACGCTTTTTTAGGACGGGACATTATTTCGTTTTTTTCTAAGACGTTTATATTCTTGGATGATGTGTTTCCTACTTAATAAAATCTGATGTCTGTAAACAAAGAATGTTGTTGAAAAGTAAAAGCCTGTTTGAACCCAAAGTGCTTTATATTCAAATGCTACTTCATGTAAGGTAGCTCCCATACTATTTAATCGTACATATCCATTTATACCAAATGTAGAAGGGAATAGATAAGAAACATACTTCCAAAACTCAGGCACAGCCGCTCCAGGCCAAGAAATACCGGATATAAATAAAAGAGGAACTGAGGTGAAAACAAAAATAAGCAAACTCGTTTCTCTGTTTCTTATTGCTACAGCAGCGGTCATAGCAAAGAAAATACAAGCTGCTAAATAAGGGATTATAAATAGTACTAAATTTTTAGCCTCACCTACTTGTGGAAGTGTGAAGATTTTTGGAACAACGCATACTACATATAAGGCTAGAAGAATATAAAACATGAAGTAACCTAAGCCTTTGCCCAGTATTATACGTAAAGTACCAGTATAGTGTTTGTTGACAGGAATTAAATCTCTGAATTTGTTGTTTTCTCGAGCTGTGCCAGCAGACGTGCCAATGCCAAGTAATAAGGTTTGCTGAATAATCAGAATTAATACAGCTGGAATTAAAAAGGCTGCAAATCCATTTGCGGGATTATACAATGCTACATCCTGGTATTCTATTGGGTAAGCTGTAATCTCATCTTCTCTTTCTGTGGTATTATGAGCTAGTTTTATTTTTATCTCTTTATTAAGGTCTAAGGAGACAGCTGTATTAGCCATCACTATTGCTTTATAATAGAGGAGTCCACTCATATCACAGAATAAACTAACTTGAGATTGTTTCCCTGTTGCCAAATTATTACTAAAGTCGGCTGGTATATAGATGATTCCATAAGCTTCTCTTAGTCTCATTTGTTCTTTAGCTTCTTCTAAGTCATTACAATAAGCCACAATGTTAACATCTGGGGTAGCATCTACTTTGTGTAGATATTTCCTACTTAAAGTGCTCTGAGATAAATCAACAACAACAGTAGGAACCTCTCTTACTACTTCATTAGTATAAATAAAAGCGTAAAGTAAAGGGTAGGCCAATGGTAGCAGTAATAAGAAAGTTAATACTGCTTCATCTTTAAAAGTAGCAACGAATTCCTCTTTCCAAATGTAGAAGACATCGTTAATACCCTCTTTAATTTTGTCTTTGAAACTATTTTCTTTCATTTAGGGCATGTGTTTATAATAAACTAGAGCCGTTTTTAATCGATTAAGCACAAGAAAAGGTAGTGCCATAAAGATTAACATTGCTACATAGTTACTCCATGCATATTCCATAGAGTATCCATTTAGAGCACTATTTACATATATAAGGAAATAGTGGCGTAAAGGGAATAAATTACTTAAAGCTTGTAATGTAGGATGCATGGCCATAACAGGAAAAGAAAATCCTGTAATGGAGAATGATAAAACTCCCCACAATGAAGCAGAACTTAAAGCTAGTCTTAATATTGGAGTTACTCCATACATAAATATAGCCAATCCTTGAGATGCTAGAATCAAGCCCAGCATACCTAATATCATAGGGCCTATTCCATCATTACAAGGGAATGATAAATACCCATATAAATAAGTAAGTATAAATCCACCCATAATCATCCATATAACTGTCTGAGGGAATAATTTACCCATTAAGGAAGTAAATATAGAACGGTTTCCTGTACGTAGCCATTGTCTTGAAGTTCCTTCTTTTATTTCTACACCAATTGAAAAAACAGTTACCATAAGAATCATTAAACACAAGACACCAGGTATGAGTGTATTGGATAAATAAACGGAGTAATTAAGCCATGGATTATTTAATGGATGAGTATCAATGGAAATAGGTCTTAGAATAGCCATCGCTTGTTGTTCTGACGCTCCTTTAGCATACAAAACAGTTCTTGCAGCTCCTCCAGCAGCTAATTCCCCCATTGTTTTCATATCCTTAAATAGAAGTGATCCTGCCACTAAGAATGAGTTATTGGTATAAAAAGATAGGGTAGGTTGTTTTTGACTTTGTGCCTGCTCTGATAATCCTCTAGGTAAATAAAAAAAGCCATAAACCTCTCCTCTTTGCATAGCTCTACGAGCCTCTTCTATAGAGTTATAGTGATCAACAATCTTGGTTTGTTGAAAAGAGTTCAGGTTCCTTAAAATTTTTCTAGAGGTGGAAGTTTGATCAAGGTCAACAGCCGCAACAGGAAGATGATTTGGTAATCCTTCTTTCATCAGTGTCGTAAAAAAAATAGCTGAGAAAAGAGGTGCTATTATCATACAAAAGAGATATAATGGTCGACTATATAATCGGTGTATCTCTCTTTTGCATGTAGCCCAAAAACCTGTTTCTATATTCCTTCTTGCCATTTAATAATCTTATTTTTTTGTATAAATGACAGTCATTCCAGGACGTAATCGGTCTATCTTTTCTGTTGGGATAGCTTTTACTTCAAAAGTCTTAAGATCATACTGTCCAGTTGTCTTAGTGGCTTTCCAAGCAGCATAAGTTCCTATATCTTTCATATAAGTAACTTTCACGGTCATTCCTTTTTTATTTAGAGCAGGAATGAATGTATTAAATTCATCTCCAACATTTAACCCATTCAATAAGTCTTCCCTAACATTGAATGTAACCCACATATCATCAAGTACAGACACGTTCATAATTGGAGCACCTGTACCAACAAGTTCACCTACCTTAGGGAATATTTCTGATACTTCTCCATCCATTTGTGCTATAAGATAAGTCTCTTTTATATATGACTCTACTTCGGCAACAGCACCTTTTGCTCTGTCCACTAGTGCGGCAGCAGCCATTTTATCTTCTCTTTCAGCTCCATTTACAGCCATATCATATTGAGATTTAGCTGCTTTCTCTGTAGCTCGGGCAGCATCTCTTTGGGCTGTTATTTCATCAAGTTTTTGAGCAGGAAGTACACCTTTGTTATATAGGTTATTTACTCTGATGTATGATTTTTCCATCACTTCTAACCCAGCTTTGGCTTTTTGCCACATTTCATAAGCTGATTGAATAAGCTCTTGACGAGCTCCTTTTATAGCTTTTGCATTTTGAGCTTCAGCTGCAGCAGTAGCTGCTTTGGCTTGTTCAAGCTTAGCCATGACTTCTGGGGCTTCTAGTATAGCCAATGTATCACCAGCTTGGATTTTTTGCCCTTCGACAACTTTAAATTCAAGAATACGACCTGGTACTTTACTTGATACCCTATATTCTGTTACTTCTGCCTGACCTTCTATTATTTCAGGGCCTTTTTTAAGTAAGAAGAATCCTACAATAGTTACAATCCCTATAACTACTAATAACGTAATAAAAGCAAGTAAAATATTGCTCTTCTGTTGCTTCTCTGTTACCATTGATTTATAAATGTGTTTATTCTGTTAATGTACCTAATGCTTTCTTGAAATAGATATCGGTTAGTTTAACTTCTATCTGAGCATCTATTTTATCTGATTGAGCTGATAGCCATGCTGTATGTGCTTCTAAAACATTACTTACAGGTATTACTCCTTCTTGAAAACCATAAGTGGCATATTTTAGATTTTCATCTGCTTTTTCCATGTTTTTGCTGGCCATAGTTAATCGCTTACTAGCTTCATTAACCTTGAATGCAGATTGATTAATTTGTAACTCGATTTTTTCTTTGGCATCTGCTAATTGTAATTGAGTAACTCTTGCCTCAGCTTTAGCGGCTCTAGTTTTATAGAATCCTTGTCCCCAGTTCCAAATTGGAATTTTTACAGCAACTCCTATATTCCACATTCCTCTAAATTTATTTTCAAAGCCATTATAGAATGATGGGTTAGTTACTATATAGTTTCCCGATAGAGCTATGTTTGGGAGATATTCAGAACGGGTCAATCTTATCTTTTGTTCGTAAATTTGAGTAGCTAACATCAAACTTTTTACTTCAGGTCTTTTGGAATAGGCTTGTTCTAAATCAAAGTCAGAATAAATAGCTGCGGTAGGAAGATCATTCACTTGTTCATCTATTAAAGTTATAGGTGATTTTAAATCAATACCACAAACTTGGCAAAGTAGCATTCTCGATAAAGCTAAACCATCTTTTACCTTAGTCAGTGTCATCTCAGCTTCATTAACTTTTACACGGATAGATAGCCCGTCTGCTTTGGTTGCCATACCTTCATCAATGAGGTGTTGTACATCTTGGTCAAGCTTATTAAGTAATTCTAAAAAACTTGTTGCAAGTTTTTCTTTATTAACCAGAGATACAACCTGCCAGTAAGATTGATCTACAGTAAGGATTACTTCTTGCAACTCGCTATTGTGTGCTTGATGTGCTAACTCTTCTGCAAATTTTGTAATCTTATTGTAGGCTCTTATTTTTCCACCCATATATAGAGGTTGAGTGATAGAGATAGCTCCAGCATAAACATCTCTTGTGTCTGTGCGAACCCCTTCAATTAATGCTTCACTAAAAATTCCTAACTCTGTAAAAGCTTCATCTCCTAGTCCTTGGATTAATGATTTAATCTTTGGATTATCACTGCCTAAAATATCAGCCAATTGATATATTCTTGACTTTGCATTAGGGGCTAAATTATTAATCTCTTTCTTCTGGTCGTTATTTAAAACCGAAAATTCTTTTTGATTTCTAAAATATGTACCAGTGGCAGATACACTTGGTAAGTACGAAGTAAACGCCGCCTTTTTTGAATTGTGGGCGGCGGTAATCTTCTCTTGTGAAATATGTAGTTGTTTACTATGCTCTAAGGCTAGTGAACGGCAGTCTGATAGCGATAAAAGTTCTTGTGCATTTACGTAGCTATAACTGAGATTACTTGCTACGATAATCAGAGTATACCATATTTTTTTCATAAACATTTGTGTGTTTCGTTACTTGTTCTTAAGGGCAAAAGTACAATTATTAAATCTGATTGTTAAGACAAGTAGGGCTAAGTTTTCTCTTTTACTTGTCAAAGTTGAATGAGCTTGATCCAATCAAGGTTCCATCGGCAAATATATCTACACGGTAACTACCTGGATATAAGAATTCTTCGATATCCCAATAAACAACTATTTTTTGTTCTTCACCATCATATTCGATGTATTTCTTTATCGAATAGGGTAGTTCTCTATTCTCATATTTGAATGTGAGGCTTTGATCTTTTGTTAATACTGTTTGGTCAGGTTTCGTAATTCTTACATAGAGAGTTCTATCCCCAGTTTCTGCTGTGATATTTTTTACAATAGTAAAACCTATGTGGAACTTGGTAGCATCTTTCATCTTTTTAGCTTCTTTTCCTCTTCGGTTTTTAGCCTCCATCCAGAGGTTTGTAACGTCAAGTTGAGCAGCTAATGATACTCTTTGATTCAGTTTCTTCTTTTCTTGTGAAAGAGAACTTACTTGCCTTGTTGCTGTATCATATTTTTTAGTTACTTCTGCTATAATCTCTTTTTGCTGTTGTGTTAATCGATTCAATGAATCAATTTGGTTGATATAGCTCACCATAACTTTGCGTAGAGTAGATAATTCTTTCTTTAGTCGACGTATTTCCAATGCATTACTACTTTTTACTGTACGTAACTCTTCTAGTAATCTTTGGGTCTTAGTTTGTTCTTTTTCTAATAATTCTGCTAAAGAGTCATTGCTGACAGTAAGTTGTAATTCGTCGTACTGTTTTGCAAAAGAAGTATACTCGTTTTCAAGATCTTCTTTTTCTAACTCAAAGCTCTCAACTAACTCTATATTAGTCTTTTTCTCAAAAACAAATAAGAAAATAAACGCCAACATTATGATACTCAATATGGCAATCAAAATAATTAGTGTCTTTGGGCTTTTTTTCATTTTATTTATTATTAACTTTGATTACGTACAAAAATAGTGTTTTATAACTGATTGTATAACTTGTTTCATTAAAAATATTAAGGAAATATTTCTCTAATCCAAAATGGTTTGTTATTTTTGTATTACGAATAGATACAGAAAATAGTTTTTTAGAAGCTATTCATATATATTATAAACAAAAACAGATTATTATGTCAAAAGTAACCGTAGTAGGTGCAGGTAACGTAGGTGCAACTTGTGCTAATGTTTTAGCTTTTAACGAAGTAGCAGACGAAGTAGTAATGCTAGACGTTAAGGAAGGTGTTTCAGAAGGTAAAGCAATGGATATGATGCAAACAGCTCAACTTTTAGGTTTTGATACTAAGGTTGTTGGTTGCACAAACGATTATGCAAAAACAGCAAACTCTGATGTTATTGTAATTACTTCAGGTATTCCTCGTAAACCAGGTATGACTCGTGAAGAACTTGTAGGTGTTAATGCAGGTATTGTAAAAACTGTTGCTGAAAATGCTCTTAAACATTCTCCAAAAGCAATTCTAGTTATTATTTCTAACCCAATGGATACAATGACTTATCTTGCACTTAAAGAATTAGGTCTTCCTAAGAACCGTATTATTGGTATGGGCGGTGCACTAGATAGCTCACGTTTCAAATACTTCTTATCTCAAGCTCTAGGTTGCAACGCTAACGAAGTAGAAGGTCTAGTTATTGGTGGTCACGGTGATACAACAATGATTCCTTTGACTCGTTTCGCTACATATAAAGGTCTTCCTGTTACAAACTTCCTTTCAGAAGAAAAACTTGCTGAAGTTGCTAAATCAACAATGGTTGGTGGTGCTACATTAACAGGTCTTCTTGGAACATCAGCTTGGTATGCACCAGGTGCTGCTGGAGCATTTGTAGTAGAATCTATTATTCATAACCAAGGTAAAATGGTTCCATGTTCTGTATATCTTGAAGGAGAATATGGTGAAAAAGACATTTGCTGTGGTGTACCAGTAATTTTAGGTCGTAACGGTATTGAAAAAATCGTTGAACTACCACTTAACGATACAGAAAAAGAAGCATTCAAAGCTAGTGCTGCTGCTGTACGTAAAGTTAATGCTGGTCTTAAATTATAATTAAGAAAATAGTAACAGTATTTAGTTATGGAATTAAAGAGGCAATCTTCGGATTGCCTCTTTTTTTTGGTTTTTAAAGAGAGTATTTAAGGCTTAAAAGCTCTCATAAAGGTAATATTGAGTGTTATTAAACAATCTTGATAGTATTGTAGATAATTGTAAAAGTTAGAAAAGAATAATCGGGCGATATTTATAGGGTTAACTGAATTATCTCAAAATATAAATTAATGAATTCTAGATTACTTCTTTCTACACTCACAATGAGCTGTGTCACTAGCGGACTAATAGCTCAGAATAAAAATCAGCCTGATAAACCCAATATACTTTGCTTAGCATTTGAAGATACGAGTGCTTTTCTTTTTGGATGTTATGGCAATGATCAAGTTCATACTCCCCATATTGATAAGTTAGCAAGAGAAGGTGTGCAATTTATGAACGCATGGTCTACTGCTCCACAAAGTTCTCCTGCTCGATCTTCTTTAATTACTGGTTCGTATGCTACAACTTATGGTATGGATGTGCACCCCGTAGCTCACATAACACCTAAAAATATATTATTTCCTGAGCTTTTGAAGAATGCAGGATATTATTGTACAAATAATAGTAAAACTCATTATAATACGAAACTGAATAACAAAAGTTGCTGGAATGATTGCCGAAGAGAGGCTACGTACAATCATTCTGATAGGGATGCTCTGCAACCCTTCTTTTCTGTTTTTAACAGTGAGGCTTCACATATGGGAAGAATGCGCACATTTCATATGGAAGGTAGAAGGGATTATCTCCAAGAGGGTATTAATATAGATAGTTTGGTTTTACCTCTTCACTTTCCTGATTTGCCTGAAATGTACTCAGACTATGCAGCACATTTAGAAGCAGCTCAAGATATAGACAAATGGGTTGGAACCTTTCTAGCCGACTTAGAGGAGAGAGGATTGTCTGAGAATACCATCATTTTTGTGTATAGTGATCATGGTGGTTGTTTACCTCGAGGCAAAGGGTATTTATATGAAACAGGGTTAAAGATTCCTTTTGTGGTTTATTTTCCTCCTAAGTGGAAGCATTTGGCAAAAACAAATATTCCATCTCAACAGAAAGATTTGGTGGGGTTTGTTGATTTTGCTCCTACAATTTTGAGTTTAGCTGGAGTCTCTATTCCTGAGTCTATGCAAGGAAAAGCTTTTATGGGTGAGGAAAAACAGCCAGCTCAAGAATATCAGTATGCTTTTGCAACGAATCAGTTGCATCACTATATGCCTGTAAGAGCGGTAACCGATGGGAAGTACAAATACATAAGAAACTATATCCCTTATAGACGAACATCTCTTCGTAATTACTATCAATGGGGAATGCCAGCTAATATAGCTTGGGATACTTATGTTTTTTCAGGTAAAAATGAAAATCCTATATGGAATTTACCTTATGAAATTCAGCCTTCTGAATTGTTGTTTGATTTGGAAAGTGATCCTTGGGAAATGAACAACTTGGCTGCTACACAAGAATACCAAGATGTGTTAGAACGCTTTAGAGAAAAAGCAAGTATGCATATAAGAAAAACACATGATTTAGGTTTCTTTCTACCTAGTTCACGAGAAGGGGTAAATATTTACTCTTATGTAAGAGAGGGACATTATCCTTTAGAGGATTTATATAATCTTGTTGAACTAGCAAGTTCTGCTCAAGAAAAAGACATTGATGATTTATTAGCTCATTTGAAAAACCCATTAAAGGAGTTTAGATATTGGGCTGTAGTTGGATTGGGAAATCTTGCCCAAGCTGGTTATTTACAAAACACACCGCAAGAACTACTTGAGATATTGTCAGAAGAAGACCCGTATCTTTCTGTTGAGGCTGCTTATGCACTTTATTATTCTGGGGCACAAGAGAAGGCTTTAGAGTATTTAGTGGATTTTGATAATGCTGAATCTTCCAAGATGAAGTTTTCTATTCTAGAATGTCTTTCTAAAGATAAATCGACTCATTCTGATTTATCGCAATTTAAAGATCGCCTTCTCTATGCCGCAGAGAATATGCCTGCTCAGGCCAATGAAGATCCAGGACTTATGGCTAAGGGAATACTTGCTGATATGGGTATAATAGAAGTGAAAGATATTTATAGCTCTTTTTATGAACAAGGAGTTAAATTAAATAAGGGACGTCGAATTAGTCGTTCAAAACCTTAAATACTAGATGGATGAAAAAATTATTGTTATTGTTTTTAGTGAGTGCTTGTACTCATGCAGATGCGACAACTGAGCTTGATAATGAGCAAAGTCAAACTGGACAAAATACAGAAGTCGAAACTGAAAAAGGGGTTATAGCTTTGCCTCATAGAGTAAATGTACAAAGTGAATATGCACCAAGTGAAGCTATAATAGATGGTGAATGGGTTGCAGTGGGGTCTAAGAAGAAACATGCAATTGGTCGAGATTATGATCTTCTATTTAATGGTAAACCTTCTTTTCGTTTCGAATTAAAAGCAGATGACAATTCTTTATCGGGTTATGAAGAGGGTACGACAAAAGGGAGAGCTGAGTTATCCTATTGTTTTGCTACTAAAAAGGATTTTGAAGGTCAGCTAGTTAGAGTTTATGAGTCTGCTCAAAAATTAAAAACGGTTTATCACCACGGTAAAGGTATCTGTTCTCAAGGTAGTTCAATGGCTTATGAGTTTTCTGTTTATATACCATCAGATATAGATGAAAGTGTATCTACCATTTTTGCTCAGTGGCATGGTATGCCGGATAGGAGGCTAGTTGAAACCCCTGATGGAGAACTTAAGATGCTAACGACTGAAGAGTTTTTACAATTAGATAAAACTACTCTTTTTGAAAAAGATACAGGGTATGAGAAAATCGAAGTAATTGATAAAAAGACTGGAGAGATTAAATATAAAAAAGGCAAACCCAATGGTTGGAAGATAGAGCAAGGAGGATATCCTCCCTTGGCTTTTGGCTTTACAGATGGGTTGTTTTATATCAAAGCAAATTCAGATAGAAAATGGCTGTCTGATAAAACAGATCGCTGTAATGCTAGTCCGTTGAAGAGTGATATACTCGTACCCAAAAAGAGTCTTTATAAAGTTTCTACGATTGCTTATAAAATGGCAATGAATGATTTTCCAAAAGATACTTGGGTTTCTTTTAAAGTAAATGTGGATTGGACTCAATATAGTGGACAATCTGAACGCATTGTAAAGGGAGGACGTTTAGATGTTTCTATGTCTTATGAAAAAAACAATAAACCCCAATCTATAATTCTTGTAGATGATGCTGATATTTTAATTGGAAGAAATGATGAAGATGGATATTACTTTAAATTTGGTATCTATAGAGTAGGGAATAGTACAGTTCCTGTTTTGTATCATTTAGCAGGTTACAAAGAATACCAGCGTAAGTAAAAAGTATAAATACTGAAACAAATAACACCGATAGGAGAATGTCATATCGGTGTCATCGTATCATCATGTCGGTGTCATGATGATACGATGACACCGACACAATATTCTCATGCATCTGCTAATAATGCTTGTTTCAGACGAATATTTTGGATTTATCTTTTATCGGCACCCCACATGAGCTTATCTCTAAGGGTATCGTAAAAATGATGATTTTGTCTTTTTACTACTTGAACAGAATAATCGGCTTTGCTAATACAAAGCTCTGTGTCATCATTGCAAGTATAGCTTCTACCATCTATCGAAACTAAGAAATTATGATTTCTACTTTCTATTTTTAGGTGTACGGTAATGTTGTCACGAATAATAAAAGGACGCACGTTTAAGCTATGTGGTGCTACAGGGTTAATAACTAGTGTTTTTGAGTTTGGTTCTACTATAGGGCCACCTACACTTAGAGAATAAGCCGTAGATCCTGTAGGAGTAGCAATGATTAATCCATCCGATTGATAAGTTGCTAGATAAGAGTTGTCTATGTGTGTATGTATAGTTATCATAGAAGCATCATCTCTCTTTAAAATAGCTATTTCATTTAAAGCAAAAGGGCTTTTAATCTTAGGATGATTACAGCCGAGTTGTAAAACACATCTTTTTTCTATCTCGTATTTACCTTGTAATATTTCTTCAATGGTTTGCTCCATATTTTCAGGGGAGACATCTGCCAAGAAACCTAAGCGACCTGTATTGATTCCAATAATTGGAATTTCTTTATTCCCAACTTTACGGGCTGCTTTCAAAAAGGTTCCATCTCCACCAATACTAATCACCATATCTGCAGAAAAATTGTTATCTTCGAACAAAATAGGTGCTTTATTCATTTCTCCTAATGATGGTTTGATGAACTCATAAAAACTCCGACACATCTTAACTGTTGCCCCTTTAGAGAAAAGAATATGGAGCAAGTTTTTTGTATGAATAGCTTTTTCTACTTGATAGTTATTTCCTATGATTGCGAATTCCATATAAACAATGTTGAATACACTTGCAAAAGTGCTCTTTTTTTTCCTAATTCTGTCGGGTTATCACTAATATTTGTAAATTTGCCTAAAAGAATAGGTTTAAAATTATGACTAAATTAAGCGTTAATATAAACAAAGTTGCCACTCTAAGAAATTCTAGAGGCGGTAATGTGCCTAATGTAGTTCAAGTAGCTAAAGATTGCGAAAGATTTGGTGCCGATGGTATCACTATACACCCCCGCCCAGATGAGCGACACATTACACGAAAGGATGTTTTTGATTTGCGTCCTATTATTACAACAGAATTTAATATTGAAGGTTATCCATCAAGAGATTTTATTGACTTAGTGTTAAGTGTGAAACCTCATCAAGTAACACTTGTGCCTGATTCTCCTGATCAGCTAACGTCTAATGCTGGTTGGAATACAAAAGAACATCAAGCTTTCTTGCGAGAAGTGTTAGATGAGTTTAATACAGCAGGTATTCGCACTTCTGTTTTTATTGAAACAGACAAAGAGATGATTGAATATGCTGCAAAAGCAGGAGCTGATAGAGTAGAGCTCTATACTGAGCCTTATGCCTTAAATTACCCTACTGATCCAGCAACAGCAGCAGCTCCCTTCATTGAAGCTGCGAAATTGGTTAAAAGTTTGGGTATGGGTTTGAATGCCGGTCACGATTTAAATTTAGAGAACTTAAATTATCTTTATAACAACATTCCATGGTTGGATGAAGTTTCTATTGGACACGCACTAATAAGCGATGCACTTTACTTAGGACTAGAGAAAACCATTCAGGAGTATAAAAAATGTTTATCCGAATGATGAATACACTACTATCAGTTGCCCAAGTGGCAGTTAACGAAGTGGACACTTTAGCTGGAGCAGGAATAGCCCAAGTAGCAGAGTCAGAACAAATGAATCTTTTAACGATGGCCGCCAAAGGTGGCTGGATTATGATTGTTCTAGCAATCTTATCTCTCATTTGTTTTTATATTTTCTTTGAACGTATTTATGTGATACGTAAGGCTAGTAAAGATGTTCCCGATTTTATAGACAAGATAAAAGCCGATATTCTTAGTGGAAATATTAAAGGTGCATTGGAATACTGTCAGTCTGTAAACACCCCTGCAGCACGAATGATTGAAAAAGGAATTAATCGTTTGGGAAGACCCGTAAATGATGTTCAAGCCGCTATCGAAAATGTAGGAAACCTAGAGGTATCTAAACTCGAAAAAGGGCTAAACTTTATGGCTACTATAGCAGGTGGTGCACCGATGATTGGCTTCTTAGGTACTGTTACTGGTATGGTAAGAGCCTTTTATGAAATGGCTAATGCAGGTAATAATGTTGATATAACACTCTTGTCTGGAGGTATCTACGAAGCGATGATCACAACAATTGGTGGTCTTGTAGTAGGTATTATCGCAATGTTTGCTTATAATTACCTAGTGTCTTTAATTGATGGTATAGTGAACAATATGGAGTCAAAAACTATGGCTTTCATGGACTTGTTAAATGAGCCAGCTAAATAGATTAGCAAAACAATTTATCAAGTATAAATAGAAAGAGAAGAGAATGTTAAAAAGAAGAACAAAAATATCTCCGAGCTTTAGTATGGCTTCCATGACCGATGTAATCTTTCTATTGCTGATATTCTTTATGATTACATCTACTGTGGTTTCTCCTAATGCTATTAAAGTATTATTGCCACAAGGAAAACAGCAAACGTCAGCTAAGCCATTGACTCGTGTGATAATAGACAAAGACTTAAACTTCTATGCAGCTTTTGGAAATGAAAAAGAACAAATGCTAGAGGTGGATGATTTGCCTGTCTTTTTACAAGAGTGTGCGTTGAGAGAACCCGAAATGTATGTTGCTCTTTATGCCGATGAAGCGGTGCCTTATAGAGAAATTGTAAAGGTACTCAATATCGCAAATGAGAACCAGTTTAAAATGGTTTTAGCAACTCGCCCTCCAGAAGGAAGATAACAGAATGAAGACAAAAGAGAAAGGTCGCATAATTGGTGCTATTGGTGCAATCCTTGTCCATTTACTCCTAATTGGGTTTTTGGTGTGGTTTACTATTGTAATACCTGAACCCGATGAAGAGAGTGGGGTTCCTATACTTATGGGACAAGTGGACTATGCTATTGGTGGGGAACGTGTGGATCACTATGTTGATGTGGATGTTCTACCTGAAGAGCCCAAAGTAGAACCAATACCAGTGGAGACTGAAGAGATAAAGCAAGAGTTAATCACTCAAGATGTGGAGGAAACTGTTGCTTTGGAACCCAAAAAAGAAAAAGAGAAGCCTAAAGAAAAAACTCCCGAAGAGTTGGCTGTTGAAGCTAAGAAGAAAGAGCAGGAACGTTTAGAACGTGAACGTAAAGAGGCGGAAGAGGCTAAAAAAAGAGAAGAGCAGAGAATAGCAAAAGAGCAAAAAGCTGCAGAAGAAGCTGCTCGTAGACGTGTTGCTGGAGCCTTTGGTAAAGGTGCACAAATGGATGGCACAAATACCGCTTCAGAAAAAGTAAAAAATGCTTTTGATGGCATACCTTCCACTGCTACTTCTTCAAGTGGACAATCTGGATATGGAACCTTTGATTTAGGAGGACGTTCCATTGGTAAAGGGGGGTTACCCAGACCAGTGTACGATGTTCCTGAAGAGGGGAAAGTAGTAGTTACAATTACCGTAAACCCCGAAGGAAAGGTAATATCAACAAGCATAAATAAACTTACGAATACCGTTAGTCCTCAGCTAAGACGTGCTGCGGAACAAGCAGCAAAGAAAGCAGAGTTTAACAGAATTAATGGAGTTGATAATCAGATAGGCTCAATTACATATTACTTTAATCTAAAATAATTATGATTTATTTATTTTTAGCAGATGGTTTTGAAGAAATTGAAGCACTTACTATTGTTGATGTTTTAAGACGTGCTAATCTTCAAGTGAAAACAGTGAGCGTTACAGATAGCTTAACCGTAAAAGGTGCACATGGTATATCTGTGATTAGTGATGCTCTATTTGGTAATTGCTCATTTGATAAAGTAAAGGCTCTTGTTTTACCGGGTGGTATGCCTGGAGCAGAGACTCTTGGTAAACATAAAGGTCTTACAGAGTTGTTAAAGGAATATCACAATACTGATACTGTATTGGCTGCTATCTGTGCAGCACCTATGGTCTTCGGGCAGTTGGGTTTATTAAAAGGGAAAAAGGCTGTAGCTTATCCTGGATTCGAACCCAAACTAGAAGGAGCTTCTATTCAGAATGATCTAGTTGTGGTTGATGGAAAGATTATTACAGGTAAAGGTCCTGCTGCTGCATTGCCTTTTGCTTTAAAATTAGCAGAAGTTTTAGCAAGTAAAGAAACAGCTAATCAACTTCGCAAAGATATGTGTGTTGAATGAGTGATAATCAAAAAGCTATAATAATTGTTGCTGGGGGCAAGGGTACTCGTATGGGTGTTTCCTTGCCCAAGCAATTTATAAGACTAGGTGGTAAGCCGATATTGATGCATACGATAGAACGTTTCTACACGTATGACAAGCAAATTAGAATCATACTTGTACTTCCTGAAGATCAACAAGTTTTCTGGAAAGATCTTTGCAAAGAGTATTGTTTTGATATCTCTGTAGATGTAGCTAATGGGGGTGATACTCGTTTTCACTCCGTATTAAACGGAATACGTTTGTTACATGATGAGAAATGGGTAGGTATTCACGATGGGGTACGTCCTTTTGTGAGTTATGAAGTTATTGCCAACTGTTTTGAGAGTGTTCAAACACTCAAAGCTGTAATACCTACTATTCCAATTGTAGAAACAGTACGATTTTTAAAAGGAGAAACAAGCACTACTGTTAATAGAGATGAATACTGTCTAGTACAGACTCCTCAGGTTTTTTGTTCAGAACTATTGAAACGAGCTTATCAACAAAATTACAATTCACATTTCACAGATGATGCCTCTGTCGTTGAGGCTTTGGGGCAAGAAGTTTCTCTAATTTCAGGAAACAGAGAAAATATTAAAGTAACTACCCCTTTTGATCTTAAAATAGGAGAGGCCTTATTATAAATGCTAGACTTAGCTACACGAGATATTAAATTCTTATCGGGAGTAGGTCCAAGAAGAGCCGAAATTTTAAATCAGGAGCTAAATATCTTTTCTCTTCATGATTTAATTTATTACTTCCCTTATAAATATGTTGACCGAAGTCGTGTCTATACGATATCAGAACTTACGGGCTCTATGCCTTATATCCAATTAAAAGGTCAGATTTTACATTTTAATGTAGTAGGTGAAGGCCGTAAAAAGCGTTTGGTGGCTCGATTTACTGATGGTACAGGATTTATTGACTTAGTATGGTTTAGAGGAGTAAAATACATATCATCTAGTTTGA
The DNA here is from genome assembly GCA_000212915.1 of Bacteroides coprosuis DSM 18011. Lineage (NCBI taxonomy): Bacteria > Pseudomonadati > Bacteroidota > Bacteroidia > Bacteroidales > Bacteroidaceae > Bacteroides > Bacteroides coprosuis. The sequence goes on along the minus strand of CM001167.1, from coordinate 164,403 downwards.
AACTGCGCCAAGATTATTTGATTTTTGGTAAACCAACCGTATTTAATGGACAAGTTAATATTGCTCATCCTGATATGGAAAATGCAACAGATATTCAACTTTCTTCTTTGGGATTAAAGCCCTACTATAATACAACAGAAAAAATGAAACGTGGCTCTATGAACTCTCAGTCCATAGAAAAACTAATGAAATCTGTTGTTGATTTACTGAAGTATCCTATTCCCGAAACCTTGCCTGAACATATCATTCAAAAATACAAATTAATGCCTTTGCAAGAGGCTTTGAAAATAATTCATTTCCCTGGTGATGCATTAAGTTTAAGGAAAGCTCAATATCGGTTAAAGTTTGAAGAACTTTTCTATATTCAGCTTAATATTTTAAGCTATAGTAAAGAGCGTCAATTGAAGTATAAAGGTTTTACTTTTCCGAAGATTGGTGAGTATTTCAATAATTTTTTCTTCAAGAATTTACCTTTTGAACTTACGGGGGCCCAGAAAAGAGTTCTAAAAGAAATTCGACAAGATGTAGGTACAGGAGTTCAGATGAATAGACTTTTGCAAGGTGATGTAGGTAGTGGTAAAACTCTAGTTGCCTTGATGAGTATGCTGATGGCTCTTGATAATGGTTATCAAGCCTGTATGATGGCTCCTACAGAGATATTAGCTAGTCAGCACTACGAAACGATATTAGAGTTTATACATGGGCTTGATATTCGTGTGGAGTTATTGACAGGCTCAACTCGTAAAAAAGATCGTGAAAGAATCCTAAGTGGATTAATAAGTGGAGAGGTTCAAATTATAATTGGTACTCATGCTCTTCTTGAAGATACGGTTACTTTTAAAGCTTTAGGATTTGCAGTCATTGATGAGCAACACCGTTTCGGCGTAGCCCAGCGTGCGAAGTTGTGGATTAAGAATGATAATCCACCTCATATATTAGTTATGACAGCTACCCCGATACCTCGAACATTGGCTATGACTCTTTATGGTGATCTAGATGTTTCAGTTATCGATGAATTACCTCCAGGTAGGAAGCCTATACAAACCATACATCAATTTGATAACCGAAAGAAGTCTTTATATAAGATGGTAAAAGATCAGTTGGCTATGGGTAGACAAATCTACTTTGTGTATCCGCTTATCGAGGAAAGTGAAAAGATAGATTTAAAGAATCTGGAGCAGGGGTATGAGTTAATTACTCAAGAATTTCCAGAGTATAGAGTTGTCAAAGTTCACGGAAAGATGAAACCTGCAGAAAAAGATGAGCAAATGAATTTATTTGCTTCTGGTCAGGCACACATTATGGTTGCTACTACAGTTATAGAAGTAGGGGTAAATGTACCCAATGCCTCTGTTATGATTATTGAAAATGCAGAAAGATTTGGTCTATCGCAATTGCACCAGTTAAGAGGTAGAGTAGGACGTGGAGCAGATCAATCTTATTGTGTCTTAGTAACAGGATATAAACTTTCAGAAATCACAAGAAAGAGAATTGAGATAATGGTGGAGAGTAACGATGGATTTGAAATAGCCGAAGCCGATTTGAAATTAAGAGGGCCAGGAGATTTAGAAGGTACTCAACAAAGTGGTGTTGCTTTTGATTTAAAAGTAGCAGATTTAGCTAAAGATGGGCAACTTCTTCAGTTTGTGCGAACTGTAGCTCAGGATATTATTGATAAAGATAAAAATAGAAGTTTGATAGAGAATAAACTACTCTGGTCTCAATTGGATAATTTAAGGAAAACAAACCAGAATTGGGCAGCAATAAGTTAAAACTGCCGTATTAAAGCCACTTCTGGCTAAAAAAAAGGGTATTTTTATTGTTCTTTCATATTTTGTATTATCTTTGAAACGATTATTTCAAAAACAAGACGAGATTATAACCTTAAATTAAGTGTCTACATGATACAACAAACACTTGTGATACTAAAACCTTGTACTATTCAGAGAGCTCTGATAGGGGAAGTTATAACTCGTTTTGAAAGAAAAGGTCTGAAAGTTGTCGGACTTAAAATGTTACAACTATCAGATGAGGTTCTTAGTGAACACTATGCTCATCTATCAAATAAGCCATTTTTTCAGCGTGTGAAAAACTCTATGATGGCTTCTCCTGTAATTGTATGTTGCTTGGAAGGTGTTGATGCTATCGCTGCTGTGAGGAGAATAACTGGTGACACAAATGGACGCTTAGCAGATCCTGGAACTATTCGTGGAGATTTTTGCATGAGCTTTCAGGAGAATATAATACATGCCTCAGATTCGTCTGAAGCTGCATCGATTGAAATAAACCGTTTTTTTAAACCATATGAAATATTCGATTACAAGCAAGGTATATTTGAATACCTCTATGCAAATGACGAGTATTAAAAATGAAATCAATGAATTGTAGTAGTTATATTAAAGCATTCTTAGCTGTATTCGCCTTTTCTTTCGTAGGCTTTACTACAGCACAAGCACAAGACTTAATTGCGAGACAAGCCCCAATCGACAAAAAGCTTAAAAATATTGACTCTCTAACACTTCAAAGACAAATTGATGTTGTAAGAGAAGAATACCCTGCCTTAAGCTTGTATCCAAATTGGAATAATACTTCAGTACATGCTTATGGTAAAGCTGAGGTTCCAGAATCTTTTGAAATAGATTTGACTGGTTTTGTTATGCCAACAGACAGTCGTAGGATTACATCTAAATTTGGTTATCGTTGGAGAAGAATGCACAATGGACTAGATATAAAAGTAAATGTTGGCGATACTATAAAAGCAGCATTTGATGGTCGAGTAAGAATGGTTAAATATGAACGAAGAGGATATGGAAGATATGTCGTTATTCGTCACTACAATGGTTTAGAAACAGTTTATGGACACATGTCCAAACAATTAGTAGAAGAAGATCAGTATGTTAAGGCTGGTGAAGTAATTGGCCTTGGTGGTAATACAGGGCGTTCTACTGGTTCTCATCTTCACTTTGAAACCCGCTTCTTGGGTATAGCAATTAATCCTGCATTAATGTTTGATTTCCCCAATCAAGATATTGTTGTAGATAAATACACCTTTAAACGTCGTGGTGGTAGAACAGCTGCAACGAATAGTGCTACAGCTTCATATTATAGAGTCCGCAAAGGGGATACTCTTTCGGGTATAGCTGCTTCAAAGCGAGTATCTGTAAACAACATATGTAAGTTGAATGGAATAAAGAAAACATCTATCTTACGTCCTGGACAGCAATTAAGATTATATTAAAAGAATTTAATTATATAAGAAAAAGGAGTGTTTAAGTAATAATTAACTTAAGCACTCTTTTTTTATTTGAAAGAAAAATTATCTTTGTGACTTCGTGAGTTGGAACTTTACTTAGATTTAGTTTTTCTAAGAAAGTGATAAACCATTGTCATATAGCATATTCAAATAAATAGTTTATGCTGTGTTTAATCTAAAACAATATCCATGGAGAAACCATCTTTCAAATTTCTTTTTTTGCTTATTGCATTTCTTGGCTTCGGCATGAGTTCTGCACATTCTCAAGATTTGCTTGCTAGACAGGCTCCTATCGATAAAAAATTAAAATCAATTGATTCTTTAGTTCTACAAGAACAAATAACCTCAAGAAGTGAAGAGTTTCCTGCTCTTAGCTTATATCCAGAATGGATTACTTCTTCTGTGCATTGCTATGCTAATGTTGTTATTCCCGATTCATACACCATAGATTTAACCGATTTTGTTATGCCTACTGATAGTAGGAAAGTGACTTCTGGTTTTGGTGCCCGATGGGGAAGAAGACATAATGGTCTTGATATAAAAGTAAATATTGGAGACACTATAAAAGTTGCTTTTGCGGGTAAAGTGCGTATTGTTAAAAATGAGCCAAGAGGTTATGGTCGTTATATTGTAGTAAGACATTATAATGGATTGGAAACAATCTATGGACACCTATCTAAACAGCTTGTTAAGCCTGGAGATGATATTGAGGCGGGAGATGTAATTGGGCTTGGTGGAAATACAGGTCGTTCTTATGGCTCTCATTTACACTTTGAAACTCGTTTTTTGGGTATAGCTATTGACCCAAGTCAAATGTTTGACTTTCCTAACCAAGATGTCGTAGCGGACACCTTTGTTTTTGAAAAGAAAAAAGGTGATAATTCTACTGCTTCTGCAGGTGGAGCATACTACCGTGTACGCCATGGAGACACACTTACAGGTATAGCTGCCTCAAAGAGAATATCTGTTGATACGATTTGCAAATTAAACAGTATGAAGCAAGATGCTGTGTTGCATGCAGGTCAGCAATTAAGATTGTACTAAGTTTAGATTTACATATAAGCTTTAAAGGGTGCTCTAGATATTCTAAAGTACCCTTTATTTTTTATACATAAATGATTACCTTTGTACGGCATAAATAGTATATATGAAAGAGACACTTCAACAATTTGAACAGGTTGTAAGTCAATGTCGTGACTTATTCAAGAAAAAACTACATGACTACGGTGCAGCATGGAGAATATTAAGACCTTCATCTGTTACTGATCAAATATTTATAAAAGCGAATCGCATTAGGAGTATAGGCACTAAAGGAGTTAGTTTAGTGGGAGAAGGCATAAAGCCTGAATTTATTGCTATCGTAAATTATGGGATTATAGGTTTGATTCAATTAGAATTAGGGTATTCAGAATCTGATGATCTAGATGAAAACAAAGCCCTAGAGCTTTACGATAAGCATATGAAAGAAGTCTTGGATTTGCTAAAAATAAAAAATCACGATTATGATGAGGCTTGGAGAAGTATGAGAGTTTCATCATATACTGATTTGATCTTGATGAAAATTCATAGAACAAAACAAATAGAAAGTCTAGGAGGTGAAACATTAGTTTCAGAAGGGATTGATGCCAATTATATGGATATGATAAACTATGCCATATTTGGACTCATCAAATTAGAATATGGAGAATAAACATATACAACTATTTCAGAGTATATGGACAAATGTCTGTCGTTATATTCTATCGGCAGTATTTATATTTTCTGGTTTTGTGAAAATAATAGATCCACTAGGTTCTTATTATAAGTTACAAGACTATGCAGAAGCCTTTGGTCTTTTGTGGATCCCTAATTCTATGCTTTTATTCTTTGGCGTATTATTAGCTAGTATTGAGTTTGCTGTCGGGTTATTCCTTTTCTTTGGAGTAAGGAGAAATGTTTCAACTGTGCTCAGTTTGGTACTTATGATATTCATGACTCCACTGACTCTTATTTTAGCTTTGACAAATCCTATATCAGATTGTGGATGCTTTGGAGATGCACTGGTTTTAACTAACTGGCAAACTTTTTGGAAAAACGTAATTCTAATTTTATTAGCATTCTGGCTTTATAAGTTTAGGAAGTTGATAATTCCTTTTTTTACAGAAAAAACAAATTGGATCGTTTCTCTTTATACTGTGATTTATGTAGTAGTACTAGCTATGTATAGTCAGAGATATCTCCCTATAATGGATTTTAGACCTTATAAAGTAGGAGTAGATATTGTGGATGATATGTCTATTCCTGAAGGAGCTGAGGAGCCAGAATATGAGACAGTATTCCTTATGGAAAAAGGGGGAGAGCAAAAATTCTTTGATGTAGAACACTATCCTGATAGTACTTGGACTTTTGTAGAGGCTAAAACGAACTTAATAAAGAAAGGATATATTCCACCCATACAGAACTTTTCAATTCTAGATATAGAAACAGGCGAAGATATAACAGAATCATTTCTAACAAAGGTGGGCTATAAGTTTATATTGGTGGCCCATCGTATAAACGAAGCTGATGATAGTAATATTGATCTCATCAATGAGGTATATGATTATAGTGTAGATCAGAATTATCCGTTCATTTGCCTTACTTCTTCTTTAGAATCAGATATTGAGGAGTGGAGTGATAAAACTGGTGCAGAGTATCCTTTTTATCATGCTGATGATATTACGTTGAAAACCATAATTCGTTCTAACCCAGGTTTACTATTACTAAAGGATGGTGTAATTATCAATAAATGGGATCACCACTCTATTCCTGATGAATATCAGTTAACAGACTCTTTAGATAAGTTAGAGTTAGGAAAACTCAGTAAAATAGATAACAAAGAAACATTATTATATGTTGTCTTATGGTATTTCGGACCACTCTTTGTGTTGTTTGGTCTTGATTTACTGAACAGACGTCGTAAGCAGAAATAATTCTTTTATTAATTAAACTTTATAATAAAACAAAAATGAGAAAAAACATTGTTGCAGGAAACTGGAAAATGAACAAAAACCTTCAAGAAGGTATTCAGTTAGCGAAAGACGTAAATGCTATCTTAGCAAACGAAACTCCAAATTGTGATGTAATCATCTGTACTCCATTTATTCATTTAGCTTCTGTTACTCCTTTAGTAGATGCTTCTAAAATAGGTGTAGGTGCTGAAGATTGTGCAGACAAAGAATCAGGAGCATACACAGGTGAAGTTTCAGCATCTATGGTTGCTTCAACTGGTGCTAAATACGTTATCTTAGGTCACTCAGAACGTCGTGCATACTATCATGAAACATCTGCTACTCTTAAAGATAAAGTAAACTTAGCTTTGGCTAATGGTTTAACTCCTATCTTCTGTGTAGGTGAAGTTTTAGAAGAACGTGAATCAAACAAGCAAAACGAAATTGTTAAATCTCAATTGGCAGAAGCTCTTTTTGAACTTTCAGCTGAAGAATTTGGCAAACTTGTTATTGCTTATGAACCAGTTTGGGCTATTGGTACAGGTAAAACAGCTTCAAGTGCTCAAGCTCAAGAAATGCATGCATTCATTCGTTCGGTAATAGCTGACAAATACGGTAAAGATGTAGCAAACAATACTTCTATCCTTTATGGTGGTAGCTGTAAAGCTTCAAATGCAAAAGAATTATTTGCTAATCCAGACGTTGACGGTGGTCTTATTGGTGGTGCTTCACTAAAAGCTGAAGACTTCAAAGGCGTTATTGACGGCTTTAAAGCATAATTATAGCTATATTGCAAACTCAATTGGGAATTAACACCCAATTGAGTTTCTTTTTTATATATAAACAAGTTTATTAAATTTGTCCCTATGGTTAGAAAAGCATTTATATTAGGACTTAGTCTGTGTTGTAGTTGTCTCTATGCACAAGAAAAAAAAGATATTATAACCTCTCTTAAAGCAGATAAACCTGGTCAAGGGAAAGTGCGTATATTTCAAGATCCTAAAATTGAAGCTTTATTGAAAAGTGTAACTGCAGAAGTTGTTTCTACAGGTGATAAAAATATTATTAAAGCTACAGGCTATAGAATTCAAGTTTTTGCTGGTAATAATACACGAGAAGCAAGAAATAGAGCTATTTCCATAGGCGAACAAGTTGCCAAGCTTTTTCCTGAACTAGCTGTTTATACGCCATTTGTATCCCCAAGATGGATATGTAGAGTAGGAGACTTTAGAAGTATTGAAGAAGCAGATGCTATGTTGCGTAAGCTTCGAGCGACAAATAAATTTAAAGAGGTATCAATTGTGCGGGAACAGATTGTTATTCCTCTAGATTAAATATAAACCTATAACTATAATGCAGAATAAAGATAACTTTGATGCACTACAATCAGAGATAAAGAGTTTAAAAGAACACTATACTGAAGTATTAAGCTTATTAGGAGAAGATCCAGAACGTGAAGGATTAATAAAAACTCCTGAGCGAGTAGCAAAAGCCATGCTAACATTAACTCGAGGATACCGAATGGATCCCCATGAAGTCCTAATGAGTGCTCGATTTAAAGAAGATTATAAGCAGATGGTAATTGTAAAAGACATTGATTTCTTTTCTTTGTGTGAGCATCATATGTTACCCTTTTATGGTAAAGCACATGTAGCTTATATTCCGAGTGGATATATTACAGGACTAAGTAAAATAGCACGTGTAGTAGATGTCTTTTCACACCGCTTGCAGGTTCAGGAACGTATGACTCTTCAGATAAAAGAGTGTATTCAAGAGGCCTTAAATCCGTTGGGGGTAATGGTTGTCATCGAGGCTAAGCATATGTGTATGCAAATGAGAGGAGTTGAAAAACAAAATTCAATCACTACAACTTCCGATTTTACTGGGGCCTTTAATCAGGCAAAGACTCGCGAAGAATTCATGAATTTAATTCGACAAAAATAAGATTATAATATATTTAGATGCTAGGTGGTATGATAACTCTATCACCTAGTTTTTTTGCCATAACACTTTGTATCTGTTTCAACTCTAAATAATGTTCCATTAAAGAGTTGCATTTTTCGGGATCACGAATAATTTCTGGTTTTTGTAGTGCTTGTAAAGAGTGTTTGATTTCTGTTAGAACAAGGGCATTCTTGAAATTAATTAGTAGTGTAGGTACTAATTCATCCAACCTTTCTTCATCCGTAGTAATTGTTTGGCTCTTTGTATGATATTTACTCAACTGATACTTATCACTTACTAAATCAGCAGCTAATCTGCTTATTTCTGGATTGGGATGAGTTAAAAAGAATCTAGAAATTTCACCTTGATGTCCTTCAATAATAAAACGTTTACTTTCCTCTAATAAAGTACGATGAAGAGGATTATAAAATTCTAATTCATCTTGTCGTAAATCGTTTATAATGTATTCGATGACACTAATACTTTCTTCTTCCCCTTCTGAATTGACAATATTGCAGATGGCATGATTTCCATACCTTACTATTGTTTGAATAATTAATCGCTCAAACTTATAAAATTCTTGCCCCTCTTGTCCTTCTGTTGGTATATAAGATGTGCGAGGTGACGAACTCTTTTCTTCTTGCTGCTCTTTTTCTTTAGCCTCTTCTCTTTTAAGGATTCGTCTATTCTTGCTAAGCTCTTCTCTTTTAAGTTTTGTGACTTCAGCAACAAGAATATTTTCACTAATGTGGAGCAATTGACTAGTTTCTTTAATGTAGACGGAACGTATAATAGCTTCGGGTATAACCGATATACTTTTAACGATATCTGCTATTAGTTCTGCTTTCTTAATTGGGTCTTCACCTGCTTCATCTATGAGTAAACTTGTTTTGAAACGAATAAAATCTTTTTCGTTTTGCTGGATGTATTCTTGAAAACTGGTTGCATTTTGTTTCCGAGCGAATGAATCGGGATCTTCCCCGTCTGGTAAAAGAACTACTTTTACATTCATTCCCTCTTCTAGAAGCATATCAATCCCTCTTAAAGAAGCCCTAATGCCTGCCATATCACCATCATAAAGCACTGTGATATTATCAGTGAAACGGTGAATTAATCTGATTTGTCCTGTGGTTAAAGCTGTTCCTGAAGATGAAACGACATTTTCTACACCTGCTTGATGCATAGAAATAACATCTGTATATCCTTCAACTAAGAAGCAGTTATCTGCTTTTACAATAGCTTGTTTAGCGAAGAATATTCCATAAAGCTCATTACTCTTGGTATATATTTCTGACTCAGGAGAGTTTACGTATTTAGCTATGCGCTTATTTTCTGTATTTAAGGTTCTTCCTCCAAATGCAACAACCTTTCCTGAAAGAGTATGCACGGGGAAGATCACTCTACTCCAAAACCGGTCGTGGATATCTCCATTATCAGCTTCATAGCATAGCCCCGTTTTTACGAGAAATTCTTTTTTGAATCCTTTTTTTAGGGCTTCATTAGCTAAACCACTTCTGGCATCAATGGAGTATCCAAGTTGAAACTTGGCAATAGTGTCATCTCTAAACCCTCTTTGTCTAAAATAAGCTAGCCCAATACTTTTCCCATTGGGATGATTCTTTAAAATATCTGCGAAGTAATCTCTAGCAAAGTTATTGACAACAAACATACTTTCTCTGGTACTTCGAGCCTGAATCTGTTCAGCAGTCAGCTCCTTTTCCTGAATTTCGATATTGTATTTCTTAGCTAGGAATTTTAGAGCTTCATAGTAATTGAGTTGCTCATGCTCCATAATGAAATGAACGACATTTCCTCCTTTTCCACAACTAAAGCATTTGCAAATCTGCTTTGATGGTGAGACACTGAATGAGGGCGTCTTCTCGTCGTGAAAAGGGCATAAACCGATATAGTTGACACCTCTTTTACGAAGTGTAACAAATTCTGATACAACATCAACAATTTGTGCTGCATTCATTATGCGATCTATAGTAGCTTGATCAATCATTTTATAAGAATCTCCTTCAAAGACAAAAATAGCTGTTTTATTCCTATTTCTCTCATTCGGAATATTAATCATTGGTAAATAAAAGAGAGAAAACCATTATTTGATTTTCTCTCTAATTTCACTGAGGTATCGAGCCATACTCTCTGAGTCTTTTTTATCTATAATTTGATGTAATCTTTCAAGTTCCCCAATTATCTTTTCAATCTGCTTAGGAGTTCTTGAGTTGAAAAGGATTTCTTGTAAGAGAAAATCATCTTCACTTAATACGCCTTTGGCTATCGCCATATGCTTCTTAAATGTTGTTCCCGGAGCCTCCTGATGTCTCATAACAGCAGAGAAAACAAAAGAAGAAACAAAAGGTATAGATAGAGAATAAGCAGCTGTTTCGTCATGCTCTTCAAAAGAATACTCGAAGATGTTTAAACCGAGTGTGTTATAGAGATCTTTGAAAAAAACTTTTCCTAGATGGTCACTTTCGCTTATAATAATGGCACTTTCATTATTTAAATTTGACAATGTAGCAAAGGTTGGACCAAACATGGGGTGAGTAGAAACAAAAGGAAATCCACACTCTTTATAAAAATCTTTTAACCCATTCTTTATAGATGCAATATCACTAAGAATACAATCTTTAGGTAACACTGGAATTACTTGGTTGAAAGCATCAATTGTATACTTTACAGTTGCAGCATTTATTACCAATTCTGGTTTGAATTCTTCAATCTCCTTAAGTGTAGTGAAGCGATAAGTATTATATACGAATCTTAGTTTTTGAGGATTAGTTTCGTAAACAGCTGTTTCATGCTTAAAGCTTAATGCATCATTAAAAAACGAGCCCATCTTACCAGCTCCCAGAATAAGTATTTTCATTAGTTATGTTTATTAAGTATTTCCATTTGTTGGCGAACAGATTCTTCGTGAATAGATTCGAACACATCTTTTATAAAGCTTGCCGACATAGCACAAGTTTCACCTTGTTCTCCTCTTTTATTAAGGATTTCGTTGTAGCGGCTCGCTTGAAGTACTGTCATGTTATGTTCTTTTTTATAAGTTCCTATTTCTCTGGCAATTCTCATGCGCTTTGATAATACTTCCAAAAGGTCATTGTCGCACTCATCAATTTGCTTTCTGAGCATATTTAAATTTTCGGTGGTTTGTTGTACTCCTTCTCTAATGACCAATAAATTTAAGATATAGTCCAAAACATCAGGAGTAACTTGTTGAGCAGCATCACTCCATGCACATTCAGGATTGTAGTGGCTTTCAATTACTAAACCATTAAAATTCAAATCCATTGCTTGTTGGCTGATGGGAGCAATAAGTTCACGTTTACCACCTATATGGCTAGGATCACAGAGAATAGGCAGTTCGGGAATTCTTCTTCTTAATTCAATAGGAATGTGCCATTGAGGTATGTTACGGTAAATCTTTTTCTCATAACTACTAAATCCACGGTGTATAGCACCTAGTTTTTTAATACCAGCATTGTGAATTCTTTCTAAAGCACCTATCCAAAGCTCTAGGTCAGGATTTACAGGATTTTTCACAAGTACAGGGATATCTACCCCTTTTAGCGCATCTGCAATTTCTTGAACAGCAAAAGGGTTGGCTGTAGTTCTTGCTCCAATCCAAAGAATATCTACTCCTGCCTTAAGTGCTTCATAAGCATGTTTAGCAGTCGCCACTTCTGTGGAGATGTACATACCAGTTTCTTCTTTTACCCTCTTCAACCAAGGTAGCCCCACTACACCTACACCTTCGAATCCTCCTGGTTTAGTACGCGGTTTCCATATTCCAGCTCTAAAGATTTTAATACCTTTAGCTGCAATACTATGAGCTGTTGATAACACCTGTTCTTCTGTTTCTGCACTACATGGTCCTGCAATTACCATTGGTCTTTTTGCAGGAATTCCCGGTAGTAAAATTGATTCAAGTTCCATTTTATTATATTGTCAAATTAATTTTTCTTACTTCTTAAATGTCTGATTCTCAAAAGAGCCTCTTCGAGATGTTCTTCATTACAACATAAAGATAATCTTACATATCTACTGCCATTGCTTCCAAATATAAAGCCAGGTGTAATAAACACATGAGCCTTTTGTAATAAATACTCCGTTAGGCTCTCTACAGTCTCATAGTAGTTGGGGATTTTACCCCAAAGGAATAATCCTACTTGATTTCTGTCGTATGAGCAATCTAGCTCATCCAAAATTTTAGAAGCTAAAGCTCTTCTACGACTATAGTTTTTATTATTATATGCATACCAGTCCATATCTACTTTTAGTGCTTCAGCAGCAGCTAATTGCATAGGTCGGAACATTCCACTATCTACATTACTTTTTACTTTAAGTATCCACGAGATGAATTGTTCATTGGAGGCTACCATTCCGATTCGCCATCCCGACATATTGTGACTTTTGCTCATAGAATTTAGTTCAATGCAGCAGTCTTTAGCTCCTGGTATGCTTAATATACTAAGAGGTTCTTTATTCAAAATAAAACTGTAAGGATTGTCATTTACTACAATAATGCCATTTTCTCGAGCAAATTCTACTAGTTTGCTAAATAGTTCTTTTGTTGCATTTGCCCCTGTAGGCATGTTAGGATAATTAGTCCACATAAGTTTTACTTTACTCAAGTCCATTTTCCTAAGTTCATCAAAATCAGGAATCCATCCATTGTTTTCGTCTAAGTTATAGGGAATAACCTCAGCACCCAAAATCTTGCTCAACGAAGTATAAGTAGGATATCCTGGATTAGGAACAAGAACTTGCTCTCCAGGGTTTACAAAAGCCAGAGTAATGTGCAATATTCCTTCTTTTGATCCGATAAGTGGTTGAATTTCTTTTTGTGGATCAAGAGAAACATCATACCAATGCTTATACCATTTAGAAAACTCTTCGCGTAATTCAGGAATCCCTACATAGGGTTGATATCCATGATTATGAGTATTTTGAGCTTCATGGCAAAGAGTATCTATCACATGTTTGGTAGGAGGAAGATCTGGACTACCAATACCCAAGCTTATAACATTCTTCCCTTCTGCATTCATTTCTGCTATTTCTTTCAGCTTCTTTGAGAAATAGTATTCGCTTACATCATGTAATCTGTTAGCGGGCTGAATTTTAAACATTGTACTGTCCTTCTTCATATTCACCTAAAATTTTAAGATCATTAGTAAGTGGTGCTATGGCATTTAGCGCCTGTTTATATTGTTCGTAATCTGAAAAAGTAATATCAATATAAAACTGATATTCCCATTCTCTACCTATTATTGGGAGAGATTGGATCTTAGTCAGGTTCATTGTGTAAAAAGAGAGAATAGATAATACAGGAGCAAGGCTACCAAGTTTATGTGGTAGGGTAAATACCATACTCGCTTTATTTCTATTTTGTGGAATAATTTTATTTTCAGCAATCCTAGACTGCGCAATTAAGAATCGTGTAAAGTTGTGCTTATTCGTCTCAATTCCTTCTTCTAGAATTTTCAGTTTATTTATTTGGGCTGCATATTTGGAACAGATAGCAGCATGTCCTTCTATTTGATTCTTGTTTATTTCTTCCGCACTTAGGGCAGTATCCTCAGATTCTACTACTCGCATAGATGGATGAGCTTGTAAAAAAGACCGACATTGCATTAAGGCAATGGGGTGTGAGTTTACTTCTTTTATATCGTCCCAAGATTGATTCGGCAAGCAGGCTATGCAGTGTGAAATTCTTAGTTTGTGTTCTCCAACTATATTGGTATTACTCAATCTTAGGAGCTCATTGTTGTGTAATAGGCTTCCAGCTATGGTGTTTTCAATAGCAAGCATACCGATTACTTCTTGGTCATTGATAATGGACTCAAAAATCTCTTCAAAAGTGGAACAGCATATTAACTCTAACTCTTCTCCTTTAAAATATTGATGAGCTGCTATATCATGATATGATCCATGTACTCCTTGTATTGCTATTTTCTTCATAGTTTTTGACAATAAAAAAAGTCCCACTCAATTGAGCGGGACTTTCATGTATTTTTAATAATGATTCGTTGAATCTTTAAATATTGCATATGACTTCCCGCTCTACTTCATTGCTAAAGTAAAAGTAAAAGAAGAAATATGTATAAGTAAATAAATTCATCGAATCTTTGTATGTTGTATTTCTGCTTACAAATGTAACACTTTTCTTATAAAAAGAAAGTATTATTTACTTTTTTATTTATTAAGTGGCTTTTTAGTTCTAACTAGTTAGTTTTTAAACTCTCCAGAAAACTGCTCTTTCTTCGATGGATCTAGTTCTAGCGCCTTTTTTGTATCTTCAAGAGCCCCTTCTTTATCTCCAAGCACTAGTTTTGCTTTCCCTCTATTTTGATAGAGATCTGCTATTGTAGGGTTGAGTTCAATAGCTTCGTCTAATACGATAAGCGCTTTTTCTATCTTATTCGTCTTAATTAGCAGTTCTGATAATTGAATATAAGCTTTAGTATTAAAAGGGTTCAGTTCTGTTATTTTGGAGTAAATATGGCTAGCCTGTTCAAAATCCTTTTGGTATTCATATATCTCACTAAGTAAGAGTAAAGCATCTTCTTGATCCTTTTCTCTTTCCATAATTTGATTTAAATCTTTTATAGCCTCATTATACTCTTGCATAGAGATGAGTATTTTTGCTCTTAGGAGCAAAGCTTCTGTATAATAATTGTTAATGGCAATGGCTCTAGTGAGAGAGGCTATCGCATTAAACTTATCTTTTTGACCATAATAAGCTACTCCTTGCAAGTAGTGTGCAATAGCATTTTCACTATCAATAGTGATCGCCTCATTGGCTGCATCCAGCATTTCTAAGTAATCTTTCTTGAATTGACAAATTTGTGCCAAATTCAATCTTGCTTCAATTAGCTGAGGAGCTAATTCTGCTACTTTAGTCATGTGTTGTTTGGCGACATCTAATTCGTGAGTACGAATATATATTTGACTAAGATGGAGTAGGGCATCAATATCGTCTTCATTGTATTCTAATACCTTATTGAAGAAAGCTTCTGCATGGTCTATTTTGCCCATTTTTAAAGCTTTAAGTCCATCAAATTTTAAAGTCTGAATTGTGTTTTTAATTTTCTTGCTCTCCTGTTCTTCAGGATTTTTTGTTCCGAAAATCTTTTTTAAAAAGCTCACCGTATTTTGTATTATATTTATTTGAAAGAACAAATGTAGTAAATAAACTGAATAGGACAGAATTTAATAAAACACTCTTTCTTAAATTGAGCATTTCTTATTTTATATGCAATAAATTACCTTTCCACATAATTACCTCTTCATCCACCATAAAACGAACAATGTTAGTAATTGAATCTAGGCTCTTACTCAGCTTTAGACTTAAATCTTGTAGAGATAGTGGGGATTGCTTTAGCTCCTGTAAAATACTTTTTTCCAAGGTGGAATATTCTTTTTCAGCTTGATCTTCTTTTCTCTTATTAATACACACATCACATTGGCCACAGTTCTTTTCGATTTTTTCGCCAAAGTAATGGAGTAGTTGTTTGTTTCTACAGTGTTCTGTATCTGTAGCATAAGTTAGCATTGAATTTATACGTATGGTGTAATTTTCTTTTCTTTCTTCGTAAACCTCATTCGGTATATATAGGTGTTTTAGTTCTACTCTCTCGCGGGTATAAATAATAAAGGGTGTCTTTTTTCTTGGCACATAATCTATTAGGTGGCGACGAGCAAAGAAAAGTAGTAAATCGTAGATTTGCTGCCTTGTGAGATTCGTTTTTGAGGCTAATGAGTCTTCGTTTATGTAGGCATAGTCTGTAAATAATCCCGTGTATGAACGTAGGAGAGCATTCAGTAGCTTTTCAGCTTCCGCACTCATTTCTCTTAGTTTATATAATTCGTCTCTTTGTACTGTAAAAATAAGGCGTGAGGCATTATCCTGCTCTTCAGTATATTCTATATAACCTGCTTGAGTAAGTATATTTAAAGCATTATGAGCTTGTACAGGAAAATGTTTAAAGCGAACACAAAAATCTTCTAAATTGAAATCGTACACACAACCCAATCCATCACCCATAGCCATTTGGTAGTAATATTGTATGTGTTCATAGATTTTCGTTATATACTCTTTTTCAGGATAGTTGTCTTGGATTCTTTTTTTAAGTTTTGCTTTATCAGCATTAGAATAGAGAAGAATGGCTCTAGCATTTTTCCCATCACGTCCTGCTCTACCTGCTTCTTGGAAATAAGCTTCTAAAGAGTCAGGGAGATCGATATGAATAACTAGTCTGACATCCGGTTTGTCAATACCCATCCCAAAGGCATTAGTCGCTATTATTACTCGATAGTTACCCTCTTTCCATTCTTTTTGTCGGTAGTCTTTAGTCTCATTTTTTAATCCAGCATGATAGAATGTGGCTGAAATTCCATTCTTTTCTAAGAATTCAGCCATGTCCTTTGTTCTCCTTCGGCTACGAGCATAGATAATTGTACTTCCTGTTAGTTTTTTCAGAAGGTCTAATACTACTCTCCCTTTATCGTCTGTTTCATGTACGATATAAGCTAAGTTTTTTCTTTCAAAACTCATTTTAAAGACACGTTTTTCCTTAAAATGAAGTTTCTCTTGAATATCATTTACAACCTCGGGGGTCGCAGTTGCTGTAAGGGCTAAAATTGGAGTGTTGGGTTGTAAATCTCTAATCTCTGCTATTTTAAGATAGGCTGGTCTAAAATCGTATCCCCATTGAGAGATACAGTGACTTTCGTCTACCGCTATCAGACAGAGATTCATTTTCTTGAGTTTATCTCTAAAAATATCTGTAGCCAAGCGCTCTGGAGATATGTAAAGAAATTTATAACCTCCAAAAATACAATTATCTAAGGTCACAAGAATCTCCGTTTGAGTCATCCCTGAATAGATGGCAGCTGCTTTGATATCTCTACTTTTTAGGTTAGCCACTTGGTCTTTCATCAAAGCGATAAGAGGGGTTATGACAATGCATAAACCCTCTTTTGCTAATGTGGGAACTTGGAAGGTTATCGACTTTCCTCCCCCAGTAGGCATTAATCCTAAGGTGTCATGACCTTTTCCTATGCTTTCAATGATGTCTGCTTGAATGCCCCGAAAGGAGTCGTATCCCCAGTATTTCTTAAGTATTTCCAGATATGACGCTTGCATATACTTATTCTATAGGCTTAATATCTTCAATGTGTAATTGAATTTCACCTTTTCTATGGGTGTTTGCTTCTATGGTATAACAAATATCAAAAGATCGTCTACTTTTTATATATCTGACATGATTACTTTGACCAAAAGCAATTCCATTTAAGATGTTGTTGGATTTACTATCAATAAGCTCTAGTTTGATATGCTCTTGATTTCTTCCCACAACCTTACTTGTACCATAGTCATAGACTTGGTGTGTGCAGAAAATAGGCTTTTGATTGTAAGGACCATAAGGATTGAATTTTTTGAGATCCTTACAAAATTTACGAGTAATCTCCTGAAAATCTAGTTCAGCGTCAATGTTAATGCTAGGATGCGTTTGTTCTGGTAGAATATGCTCAGTAACATAGGCCTCAAATCTTCTATTAAATTCTTTTATATTTTCCTCTTTAAGAGATAATCCTGCTGCATAAGTATGTCCACCGAAACTTTCGAGTAAATCTTTACAGTGTTCAATAGCCTTATAGATATCAAATCCTGGAACAGAACGAGCAGATCCTGTAGCAAACTCACCACTCTTGCAAAGCACTACAGCTGGTCTGTAATAAACTTCTGTGAGTCGAGAGGCCACTATACCAATAACTCCTTGGTGCCACTTTTCATTATAGAGAACAACTGATCGCAAATCTGACAAATCGCTTATGTTTTCTACGATTTGATTAGCTTCCTCAGTCATGTTTTTGTCTAAATCCTTACGAGTTTCATTGTACTCGTTAATTCGTTTAGCTATTTTAATTGCTTTTTCATAATCTCTTTCAATGAGTAAGTCTACCGCTTCTTTTCCGTTTTCAATCCGTCCAGAAGCATTTATTCTTGGACCTATTTTAAATACAATATCACTTATTGTTATTTCTCTATCCTCTAGAGAGCATACATCAATGATCGATTTTAGTCCAATACTTGGATTGTTATTTAACTGCTTCAGTCCATGATAGGCTAATATTCGGTTTTCTCCCATGATGGGTACTATGTCAGAAGCAATACTGACAGCCACCAAATCTAGTAAAGGGACAAGGTTATGAAACTCTATACCATTATTTTGGGCAAAAGCTTGCATAAATTTAAACCCAACACCACAACCTGACAAGTCGGTGTAAGGATACGTGTTGTCTAATCTCTTCGCATTTAGAATAGCTATAGCTGGAGGTAATACATCATCGGGCACGTGGTGATCGCAAATGATAAAATCTATACCTTTATTTTTGGCATAGGTGATTTCCTCCACTGCTTTTATACCACAATCTAATACAATAATAAGACTGACACCTGTTTCTTTTGCAAAGTCAATTCCTTGTTGTGAAACTCCATACCCCTCATTATACCTATTGGGTATGTAGTAATCAATATTAGAATAGTATTCTTGTAAAAAACGATATACTAAAGAAACAGAAGTTGTTCCATCAACATCATAATCTCCGTAGATGAGAATTCGTTCCTTATTTCCTATTGCCTGATTCAATCTATCTACTGCGATATCCATATCCTTCATAAGGAATGGATCGTGTAAATCTTTTAGTTGAGGGTGGAAAAAAGTTCGTGCATCATTGGGAGTATGTATTCCGCGCTGTATTAGAAGTTTACCAAGTATAGGATTTATACCTAACTCCTTTGCTAACTTATGGCTTTCTTCTAATTGTTTTGTCGAAGAGTTTTGATAATTCCATAGGTAATTCATTTATATATTATTTTCTTTTATTTCCTTTTTTAGAAGATAGAAGGTTAATCAAATTATTAACCTTCTATCTTCTGTAAAAGTACTAAAAAAGGATAAGATTACCCCTTGTTTAGAGATATTTTAGATAAGCTAAAATAGCCTATAGCGAAATGTTTATTTGCTTTTTAAATAATTAGTTTTTTGTTGAGGCTTGTTCTTATCCTATCGTTACTCTAGCGTAAATCTGTCTTTGTTGAAAAAGAGATTATTTTGTAAAGTACAGGATGTATTGAAGAGGTGCTTTATTCACTGTATAATGATAGAGAGAGTTTTAATGTCATTATTTAGGAATCAATCAGTGCTTAAGCAAGATGTTTTACAGATCTGCTGTAAAAGTAAGAAAAGAACGAAAATCACTAAGTGTATTCTTCTGATATGCTCTTTTTCTAAACACATATTATGTAGATTGAAGAAAAAATACAGCCTTAGTTTACTTGATGTATAGTCAGACACTCTCTATCTTGATTTGCAGTGTTTTATCTTAGTCATGATTTCATCATGACACCGATATGATGAGATCATGACACCGATATGTTGTTCTCTTGTCCATGTTATAATTTTATCTAACCTGTTTTACTTTTCTCCGGAGATCTTTACCTTCAAATGCACAGATAGCATCTTTCCATTCTTCTGTTAGTTCTTTAGAATTATGGCTAGTCAGATCGTATGTAACCATAACAGATTTACAAGAGCATTTAATTTTTTTTGTGCGTTGGTCAATCACTTCTTGATAAAGGTGAAAACTTTTATTTCCAATTTCTGTGACAGCTGTTTGTACTGCTATTTGATTAGTAGAATAGATTTGTTCTATAAAATCAATTTCTAAATGAACAACCATGATTGCATCCTTATTCCAATCTACATTAGGACAAACAGAAGCAAAATAATTGGTCTTACCTAGGTCGTAGAATGAAAAATAGACTGAATTGTTTACATGGCCAAATTGGTCGATATCATTAAATCTTAGTTGTATGGGTAGGATATGTTTAAATATAACTTTTTCCATTTATGGGTTTCTAAATAAAGTAGAACAAAGGTACTAATATACAGTTTAAAGTAAAAAAAGAGGCCAAAAGAATTCTCTTTAGACCTCTTTTATATTCTAATAATATAGTTTTATTTTGTTATATAATCAAGGTAACCAGGTATGGATGGTAAGACATCTTTAACCTCTCTATTGTATTCTGCGCCATAGACGATGTATGGATCAAGTAATTTTCCTCCAATTAAATCTATCGTAGGAATAAGAAAATTGAAACAAGATTCAAGCGAAGGTAATTGAGGTTGTGCCTCTTTATAATCTTGTTCAGAGGCCCCAGCAGTTAAAATCCAACCAAATTTCTTTCCATGAAGTTTGGTTCCATTATGTCCATAAGCCCATCCATGTTCAAATACATCATCCATCCATTTCTTAAGGAGTGGAGTCATATTATACCAATAAACAGGAGTTTCAAAAATTATCTTATCCGCATTCAATAATAAATTTTGTTCTGCTTTTATATCGATATTAAAATCGGGATATAGTTTGTATAAATCGTGTATGATTACATTTTTATAATTTTGTTTTTCTAAAGCTTCGACTAGAGTTTTGTTATATATAGACTCTTTCATATTAGGGTGTGCCAATACTAAAACTGTTTTCATAAAAAAAATTGATATAAAGATTAAAAATTACTATTCTTAGAAAAAGCGTAAAAATACTTTATAAAGGTGTATTATAGTTGGCAGAAAGGAGTAGTATCCTTTATCTTGATTGTTGAAAAACAATAGATTCTAATAAGTAGTGCCTTACATAATGCAGAAAAATGAAGTAAACGTTAATTACGTTTGAGTTATGAACAGATAAAATATCCTTTTGTTTAAGAATAGATAAGGAGTGTAATGTATTTTAAATCTTTTATGCAAAGTTTAAACAGGTTTAAAAGAAATCTATTTAGATTGTATTTTTTCAATTCTTCATAGAAAAACACTACTTTTGTGGCTTCAAACTCAATTGTTTAAAATCCCATTTATGTTAGAAGATATAAAGAAAGCTTGTCAGGTTTTACGTGATGGAGGTGTAATTCTCTATCCTACTGATACCGTTTGGGGTATAGGTTGTGATGCAACAAATGCCGAAGCTGTAAAGCGTGTATATGCAATAAAGCAGCGTACTGATAGTAAAGCGTTACTTGTGTTGGTCGATTCTCCTGTAAAGGTCGATTTTTATGTCGAAGATATCCCTTCTGTAGCCTGGGATTTGATCGAATTAACAGAAAAACCCCTGACTATTATTTATGATGGAGCGCGAAACTTAGCTCCTAATTTATTAGCCGATGATGGTAGTGTAGGTATTCGGGTAAGCGGAGAAAAGTTTTCACAACAGTTGTGTCAAAGATTCCGTAAAGCAATTGTATCTACTTCTGCTAATATAAGTGGGCAACCAACTCCTTCAAACTTCAGTGAAATTAGTGATGAGGTGAAATCATTAGTTGATTATATTGTAGAGTATCGTCAAGATGATATGTCACACCCAAAACCATCAAGTATCATAAAGCTTGGAAGAGGCGGTGAAGTAAAAGTGATTAGAGAATAATAATAACTATTCAATATAATAGTTATCATATTAGATATTAGCCTTATTGCTTTCTAAGAGTAGGAAAGCAATAGAGGCTTTTTTGTGTCTGAATAATTGTATAAATATTTAATTTTTACATAACTTGGTAGCTTGAAAAAACAAAGTATGAAATTGGAAGACAAGAGTTTATTACAAAAATTTTTATTGTGGCGAGAAAGCAAAATCAGTGAAAAACAGTTTATCCTGATATTAAGTTTTATTGTAGGGATTTTAACTGCTTTTGCAGCTTTACTTTTAAAGTTTTTGATTCATTTTATTCAGAATTTTTTGACTGATAATTTCAGTACAACTGGGGCCAACTACTTGTACTTGATTTATCCCGTAATAGGTGTTTTTCTTACAGGTCTATTTGTTAGATATATTGTAAAAGATGATATAAGTCATGGGGTAACTCGGATTTTATACGCCATCTCTCGTAGAAAAGGTAGGATAAAACGGCATAATACTTGGTCTTCTATCATTGCAAGTTCTATTACAATTGGTTTCGGTGGTTCTGTAGGAGCTGAATCTCCTATCGTCCTTACAGGATCTGCTATTGGGTCTAACCTGGGTGATGTGTTTAAAATGGAGCATCGCACATTGATGTTACTCGTAGGTTGTGGTGCTGCTGGAGCTGTTGCAGGTATATTTAAAGCTCCGATAGCAGGATTGGTTTTTACAATAGAAGTATTGATGCTAGATCTGACGATGAGCTCTTTATTACCTCTATTAATATCTTCGGTCACTGCGGCTACTGTTTCATACATTGTTACCGGACAAGAAGCCATGTTTAAGTTCCACTTAGATAATCCTTTCGCTTTAGAACGTATTCCTTATGTGATTTTATTAGGTATATTTTGTGGTTTAATTTCTTTGTACTTCACTAGAACCATGAATAAGATTGAAGGAGTTTTTGGTAAGTGCAAAGGGCCTTATCAAAAGTTGCTATTGGGTGGTGTAATGTTGAGTGCTCTTATTTTCTTACTTCCTTCTCTTTATGGAGAAGGTTATGACACCATAGATTTATTATTGAATGGCTCTTCTGACTTAGAGTGGGATAGAGTTATGAACAACTCTTTATTTTATGGGTATAAGAATATACTATTAATCTATCTTGTCCTTATCATCTTATTTAAGGTTTTTGCAACAAGTGCTACTAATGGTGGGGGAGGTTGTGGAGGATTATTTGCTCCTTCACTCTTCTTAGGTTGTGTGGCAGGATTTGTTTTTTCACATAGTGTAAATGGGTTGGAGATTATTCATTGGTTACCCGAAAAGAACTTCGCATTAATGGGGATGGCAGCAGTTATGAGTGCTGTTATGCATGCTCCACTTACGGGAGTGTTTTTGATAGCAGAACTCACAGGAGGATATGATTTGTTTTTGCCCTTTATGATTGCTTCGGTAAGTGCCTATCTCACAATAATAGCTTTTGAACCTCATAGTATATATTCTATGCGATTGGCTAAAAGAGGTCAGCTTATAACTCATCATAAAGATAAAGCTGTTCTTACTTTAATGAAGATGGAGAACGTTGTTGAGACCAATTTCGTAGAAGTTAAACCAGAAATGGACTTGGGAGAACTAGTCAAAGCTATAGCTTCATCACAAAGAAATATATTCCCCGTAACTGATAAAGATGGGGTTTTATTGGGCATTATATTACTTGATGATATTCGAAATATAATGTTCCGCCAGGAACTATATCATAGATTCAAAGTAGAGAAATTGATGACATCACCTCCTGGAAAACTACTGAATACAGATAGTATGGAAAATGTAATGAAGACTTTTGATGACACCAATGCATGGAATTTACCAGTTATTGACGAGCAAGGTAAATACTTGGGCTTTGTTTCGAAATCAAAAATTTTCAACTCTTATAGAAGAGTATTAATTCATTTCTCGGAGGATTAATAGAGGTATTACAAAAAAGATTATGGATAAGAAAACACTAAGAATAATATATATGGGGACTCCTGAGTTTGCTGTAGAGTCTCTGAAAGAATTAGTTGAAAATGAATACAATGTTGTAGCTGTTGTTACTATGCCTGATAAGCCGGCTGGTAGAGGTCATAAGATACAATATTCAGATGTAAAGAAATATGCTTTGTCTCAACATTTGCCTATTCTTCAGCCTTCCAACTTAAAAGATGAAGCTTTTATTGAAGAATTGAAGAGTTATAAGGCCGATTTACAGATTGTAGTAGCATTTAGGATGTTGCCCGAAGTTGTTTGGGATATGCCTCGATTGGGGACGTTTAATTTGCATGCGTCTTTACTTCCTCAATACCGTGGTGCTGCTCCAATAAACTGGGCTATCATTAATGGGGATAAAGAAACTGGAGTAACTACTTTTTTCTTAGAACATGAAATAGATACAGGAAAAATCATCATGCAAGAAAAAGTTGCAATAGGAGAAAATGACTCTGTGGGTGAAATACATGATAAGTTGATGATTCTAGGGGGTAAAGTAGTGACAGAAACAGTAGATCGAATAATTGCTAATCAAGTAAATCCTCTAAGTCAATCTCAAATCATAGAAAATGAGTGTATAGAAATGCGCCCAGCTCCTAAAATTTTCAAGGAAACGTGTGAAATTAATTGGGATCAGCCCCTAGAAGTTGTTCATAACTTTATACGTGGATTGTCTCCTTATCCTGCAGCATGGTCAACTCTTACTTCTACATCAGGAGAATCTTGGAAGGTGAAGATTTTTAAGACTCGCAAAGTACAGAAAGAACATAACATTGCTATCGGATCTGTTTTCCAAGAAGGAAGAGAAGATTTAAAAATAGCTGTGCAGGGGGGCTATCTAGACATTCTAGAAATGCAGTTACCAGGGAAGCGCCGTATGCCAATAGCCGATTTGTTAAGAGGATTTGATATAGACTCCTCTTTTAAAATGAACTAATCAAACCCTATTTTGTATCTTAGTAGAATAAGAATTATTAAAAACTCAAAATATGAAACCACTAATATCGCCATCTATACTATCAGCAAACTTTGCCAATTTAGCTGCTGATATGAAGATGATAAATGAATCAGAAGCAGATTGGGTACACATCGACATTATGGATGGTGTATTTGTTCCTAATATCTCTTTTGGTTTCCCTGTCCTTAAGTATGTGGCAGAACTAACAGATAAGCCTTTAGATGTACACTTAATGATTGTACAACCTGAAAAGTTTATTCAAGAGGTGAAAGATCTAGGAGCAGAAATAATGAATGTGCATTATGAAGCTTGTCCTCATCTCCATCGTGTTATTCAGCAAATTAAAGAAGCGGGGATGAAACCTGCAGTAACCATAAACCCTGCAACTCCTGTGTCTTTATTGAAAGATATCATTAAAGATGTGCATATGGTGTTAATAATGAGTGTTAACCCAGGGTTTGGGGGGCAAAAGTTTATTGAAAATGCAATTAATAAAGTGAAAGAGTTGAAAGCTTTAATTAAAGAGTCTGGTTCTAACGCCATGATTGAAGTGGATGGTGGAGTAAACCTTGAAACGGGAAAGCGTTTGATTGAAGCTGGTGCAGATGTTTTAGTAGCAGGTAGTGCTATCTTTAAAGCAACAGACCCCAAAGAGATGATTCTTAAGATGAAAAACCTATAAAAATAAAAGCCTATGGGCTTTGAATCATTACATAAATACCCTCTAGTAAGGATATTGATCCCCTTACTAGGGGGTATTCTGTTTGCAGACCAGTTTCTTGAATCTAGATTGAATAATCAAACAGTTTGGATAATTGCTTGTCTTGCTCTTTTTATATCTCTTATCTCAGCCCATCGCTTTATTCATAAGTTTAAGTTGAGGTGGATTTTTGGATTGAACTTGTTTTTTCTTGTGTTTTTAATTGGAGTTTGTAGAATCTTCACTCAAAGTGATTTAAGCTCGGTAGTTTATGATAAACCTGGTTTTTATAAAGGAGTAGTAGATTCTTATCCCAAGGTGAAACTAAAATCAGTAGAGTATTTAGTAAAGCTAGAAAGTCCCTCTCATTCACAAGTCCTACTGCGTGTAGCGAAGGATTCTTTAAATAGAGTGTATCATAATGGAGATGTTTTGGCTTTTTATGGAAAAGTACATCAACAAGAAAGATCTGTTGATCCTGATGCCTTTGATTATGGACTGTATTTAAAAAGGAAGGGTATCATAGGTACCCTAACTCTTGCTTCTACTGAGATAAAATATCTAGGAGAGTTTTCTCAAAACAGTATTCAGAACTTCTTGTTTCGTCAGAAAACAAAGTTGTTAGATTATTATAAATCATTTGATGTTGGCCCCGATGTATTAGCCATTTTATCAGCATTGACTCTTGGAATAAAAGATGATTTAAGTGTAGAGTTGAAAGATGCATTTTCCATTGCGGGAGTGAGCCATGTTTTAGCTTTGTCAGGACTACATATTGGTTTGCTGTTTTTCCTGACAAATGGTTTTTTTCTTCTTTTATTTGGGAAATATCGATATGGTAAATTATTGGCTCTTTGCCTAACCTTAGTGTTTCTATGGTTATTTGTGATCTTTGTTGGTGCTTCTCCTTCTGTTGTCCGTTCTGTTTTACTCTTTAGTTTAATGGGTGTTTCTTTATCAACACAACGAAGGGGAAACTCTATTAATTCATTGGCTTTTGTGGCAATTATAATGCTATTATATAACCCTAACTGGTTATTTGATGTGGGCTTCCAACTTTCATTCAGTGCTGTTTTATCTATTCTTTTATTTTCTCGACCCACATTAGAACTTTATCATCCTAAATCTAAAATTGGAATTTACTTGTGGAGTTCCTTAGTCATCTCATTGGTAGCACAATTAGGGACATCTCCCTTAATTATCTATTATTTTGGTAGTTTTCCTACTTATTTTTTGTTAGCAAATCTGATTGTAATTCCTCTGATTACGATATTATTATACATCCTTGTAGTTTCAGTTTTAACTTATGCTTGCACGAGTTTGTCCTCAGTATTATTACTCATAGCGATTCACTTAACTGAGTGGCTTAATGGGGTTGTTAGGATGTTCAGCACTTTACCATTGTCTTCTATTAAGAGTTTGTATATCAATACCTTTGAACTAACTTTGCTTTATGCGATTTTGTTTTTCGTATACAAATTAATTTTCAGTTCAAGGGTTAAATGGTTATATTGTATTCTATCGTTCTCTTTTTTGTTTATTAGTTGTAGGTTGGTTTTAAATGAATTGAATAAACCTCATGTATCAATGCAATTGTATTGCAACGGCAATAAGCCCTTTGTGGAATGTGTTGAAGAAGATGGACTGTTATGGGTAGTACAGCCTGATAGTACTCTGAAATCCAGTAATATAGTTCTCACGGCTCAGCGTAGGTGGAGTAGATTGCAATACCAAGATCCTCTTTTTGTAAAAGATTCATGTGTAAATGATGCATTATTTTGGAATAACAGCATTCTATATTATAAGGGGAAGTCTATCTATTGGTATATGTATCCTAGTCAAAAAAGAATAGAAACTTTATCTAAAATTAAATTTGAGCTCGATTATATCTATATAGATCGTAGAATAGGAAAAGAAAGATTCAAAAATGTTTTCAACACTTTTCATGCTAATACTGTTATTATGGGGCGTGGAGCGTCTGAAAAGAATAAAAAAGGAATAAAAGAATATTGTGATGCGAATAATTTGAATTTTATCTCTTTAGATGAAAAAGGTTACTTCAAGTTCTTATAGAATCTATAAAGAATTTCTTAAATTTGCATCTAACTCATAGAAATAGTAAAAGATAATGCTAAGAAATATAATAGAACAGGTAAAGATTGACCAGTTTAACGAATGGTTGAACAAGTATGAATCATTTGTAATTATTGGGCATATTGGACCTGATGGTGATGCTGTGGGTTCTTCTTTGGGATTATGGCATGTCTTAACGGCATTAGGAAAGAAGGTTCAAGTAATTATGCCAAATGCTTTTCCTGATTTTTTAAATTGGATGCCCGGAAGTGAACATATCTTGTTTTACAGTGAAACTCCTGAAGAAGTAGAAAAATGTATTGATGCAGCCGATATAATCTGTTTGTTAGACTTTAATGTTTTGAGTAGAATAGGTGATATGAGTTCGTTAGTTGAGAAGTCTAGTGCATTGAAGGTTATGATTGATCATCACCTACATCCTGGTGATCATTGCGATATTACGATGTCTTACTCCAAGGCTGTTGCCACTTCTGAGTTGGTGTTTCGATTAATAGTTCAAATGAACCTTCTTGATAAGCTGTCAAAAGCTGGTGCTGAATGTTTGTACACAGGCATGATGACAGATACTGGTGGATTCACCTATAATTCTAATCAAATAGAAATATATACAATTATAGGATTACTCCTAGAGAAAGGTATTGATAAAGACTTAATTTATAGAAGAGTTAATAATACTTATTCAGAGGATAGGTTGCGCTTAATGGGACATGTATTAACAACTATGAAGGTGTACCCCGAGAATACGGCTCTATTAACCCTGACAGATGAAGAACAAGATAAATTTAATTTCGTAAAAGGAGATAGCGAAGGCTTTGTAAATATTCCATTATCTATAAAAAATGTAATATTTTCATGTCTTCTTAAAGAAGATGGAGAACTTAATTTAATTAAAGTATCTTTACGTTCGGTAGGTACTTTCCCTTGTAATGAATTAGCTGCTGAGTTTTTTAATGGTGGAGGCCATTTAAATGCATCTGGGGGTGAATTCTATGGTACAATGGAAGAAGCAATAGAAAGATTTGAAGAAGCCGTAAAAAAATACAAACCACTGCTACTTGCATAAATTAATAATTATGAAAAAAACTGTTCTAGCAATATTGTCATTTTTTTCTTTATTACTTGTATTCCAATCTTGTAGTAAATCAGTAACTTATGCAGATAAGTTAGCTGATGAGAAAAAAGCGATAGATAGATATATTAAAAAGAATAATATTAAGGTTATTTCATTTAATCAATTCGTAGAGAATGATTCAGTAACCCATATAGACAAAAATGAATATGTAGAATTACAAACAGGTCTATATATGCAAATCGTAGAAAGAGGATCTGAAAACCCTGTTGATACATTTGCTAATCGTGATGAAATAACCATTCGTTTTTCAGAATATAGTATCATGGATGGTTACTTTACTGCAGTAGGTAATTTGGATATGACTGATTTTGTTGACGCTTTCATTTATACGATAAGTAATAATAATACAATAAAAGGAGAATTTGTTGATAGAGGAAATATGATTGAGATATATGGAACTAAAACCGTTCCTTCAGGATGGTTGATTCCCTTGAAATATCTTCGTTATAATGCTCGTGTGAATCTTATTGTTTCTTCAAAACTAGGGCATATGAACTCCTTACAACAAGTTTATCCTTATGCATATGAAATTAGACGTTTGGGCTTATCTAAACGTTAATTAATGATACTATGACGCTAATAAAATCGATTTCAGGTATCCGCGGAACTATAGGCGGAAGAGTAGGTGATGGATTAAATCCTCTAGATATCGTAAAGTTTACTTCAGCTTACGCTACATTTATAAGAAGAACTACTAAAGTTAAGGGTAATAAGATAGTTGTCGGTCGTGATGCACGTATTTCTGGCGATATGGTAAGAGATATTGTTGCAGGTACTCTTATGGGTATGGGCTGGGATGTAATAGATCTAGGATTGGCTACCACTCCTACAACAGAATTGGCTGTTGCTATGGAACAAGCAAGTGGAGGTATTATATTAACTGCTTCTCATAATCCAAAGCAATGGAATGCTCTTAAATTACTAAATGAGAGAGGTGAATTTTTAAATGCAGAAGAAGGTAATGAAATCTTAACTATTGCTGAAGCTGAAGACTTTGAATATGTTGATGTAGATGCAATAGGTAAATACCATAAAGATTCGTCCTATAATCAAAAACACATACTCAATGTTCTAGGTCTTGACTTAGTTGACGTTGAGGCTATCAGAAAAGCTAATTTTAAAGTAGCTATTGATTGTGTAAACTCTGTAGGTGGAATTATTCTTCCAGACTTATTGGAACAATTGGGTGTACAACATGTAGAAAAACTATATTGTGAACCTACTGGTGAATTTGCTCATAATCCAGAACCTTTAGAAAAGAACTTAGGGGATATTATGTCTCTTATGAAAAAGGGTGAGGCAGATGTTGCTTTTGTTGTTGATCCAGATGTAGACCGATTAGCTATGATTTGTGAAGATGGTTCTATGTATGGTGAAGAATATACTCTTGTTACAATTGCTGATTATGTGTTGAAACACACTCCTGGTAATACTGTATCTAATTTGAGCTCTACACGCGCACTTCGTGATGTAACACAAAAGCATGGCATGAAGCATTATGCAGCTGCAGTTGGCGAAGTAAATGTAGTAAGCAAAATGAAAGAAGTGAATGCTGTGATTGGTGGTGAGGGTAACGGTGGTGTTATTTATCCAGAAAGTCACTATGGGCGTGATGCTCTAGTAGGGATTGCTTTATTCTTAAGTCATATGGCTCATGAAGGCAAAACTGCAAGTGAACTTAGAGCATCTTATCCTTCTTATTTTATTGCTAAAAACAAGGTTGATTTAACTCCCGAGATTGATGTTGATGCTATTCTCAATAAAGTGAAAGAGATTTATAAAGATGAGCAAATAAATGACATTGATGGTGTGAAGATTGATTTTGCTGATAAGTGGGTACATTTGCGCAAAAGTAATACTGAACCTATTATCAGAGTATATAGTGAAGCTAAATCTATGGAAGCAGCAGATGCTATAGGACATGAAATAATGAAAGTTATAAAAGACTTATCTAAATGATTTTCTGATATATTGTCTAGTCCTAACATAGCGTTACACTATACTCAAAACCATTATGAAAAGTAAAGAAAGACCGTATGTTAGGCGTAGTCAAAAAGACTATAGTATGCCCTTTAAATTATCCGTAGTCCAGGAATATGAAGAAACCGATATCTCTTATAGCGCTTTAAGTCGAAAATATAGAATACAAGGTAGTGATACTATCCGTCAGTGGGTAATCAAATATGGCAGTACAGATGTTATATATAAAACATCCTATCCTATGAATAAACCCAAAGACCTAAAAATCGTTGAGCTCGAAGCTCAAATAGAGATGCTCAAGCGTAAAAACAACCGATTGGAGCATGAGTTAGAGAATAGAGATCACAAAGCTGCTATCTTAGATATTCTTATTGATATAGCAGAGAAAGAGTATAAAATCAAGATACGAAAAAACTCCTCCCCCGAGCAGCCGACAGATACAAAGAAGTAGAGGGCCTATCTCTTACTCAAATTTGTGTGCTACTCGGGATCAATAGGCAGTTTTATTATCGAAGGAAGTGGAGTGAAAGGAAAAATAAACAAAAAGCTGAAAAAGTAATTCAAGTCGTTCATCAGTTACGTAGGGATATGCCTAGGTTAGGTGGTAGAAAACTGTATCACCTGCTTTATGATAATCTACGAGAGCTTGGTGTGGGACGAGATAAACTATTTACTATACTTAGAGCAAACCAGTTACTAGTTACACCTAAACGCTCTCATAAGCGAACTACTAATTCTTTTCACCGCTTTAAAAAGCATAAAAACTTAATAGAAAATATAGAACTCGTAGCTCCCGAGCAGGTATGGGTCAGTGATATTACCTATGTGTCTTCGGCTAAGCACCATTACTATCTAGCTCTTATTACGGATGCTTATTCTAAGAAAATAGTAGGTTATGATCTCTCTGAGAGTTTAAGCACAAAAGGAAGTCTTAGAGCACTAAGAATGGCTAATAAAAGCCGGATATATACTGAGATGGAGCTAATCCACCACTCTGACAGAGGTATTCAATATTGTTCGGATAGCTACCAGAAGCAGTTAAAAAAGTATCGCATAAAATGTAGCATGACAGAAAGTTATGATCCCTATGCAAATGCTGTAGCAGAAAGAGTCAATGGTATCTTAAAGGATGAATTCAGTATAAGTGAGTATAATCTAAGCTTGAAGGATATGCAGAGACTTATTAAAGACACTATCCATATCTATAATGAGAAAAGGCCACATGCTTCTTGTGGGTATAATACTCCTGATTTTATGCATCGACAGAATAAAATAAAAATTAAAACTTATAAAAAAGTCCAAGCAAATCATGTTGCTCGGACTTAATATACTATTTTTAAAATGTTATTAACTGTAACGCTTTTTTAGGACGGGACAGTTATTCCTGCTTTCAAATTAGAACGAACACAATATCGTAACTAAGAACACTACACTCATATCAAGTAATAGACCATGAAATATACACAATACGGTATATTCTTTTCCTACAACTTTTGTTACACTAGGCAAAGTTGTATCTAGTGTTGTTGCACCGCCAGCTGCTATAGGAGCAAAGGTTCCAAAGTACTTATAAAAAATTGGAGCACCCATAAGGGCTACAATTTCACGAATAATGTTTGATAATAATGCAATGGTGGCTAAATCAGCTCCTTTTTTTTCGCCAATCAAAACACTAGATAGTGAATAATATCCAAAACCTGATCCCACAGCCATACACTCAGTAATAGAGTGTTCGCTGAATAAGAATCCAATAACTGCAGTTCCTAGTAATGTTCCACAAATAGTCATCAATGGAAGTAGAAGTAGTCTTGGGTTTAGGCTTCGCAGACTTCTTAATATTTTAGGATCGCTACTTATTGTTATACCAATACAAAACATTAGGGCACAAAGTGCATAAAGACTAACGTTGTATTCAAGGATAAAACTGGGAGTTAACCCTTTCATCCCTAGAAATGTACCTAAAATAAAGAATACAATAATAATTAAACTTCCTTTCATTCCTTAGATTTTATTTCTCTTACTTAAAAGGCGCCATAGCACCCACGAAAAAAAGATACTCCCAGAAATTGCTCCTACAGTTATGAGCATTGCTTCCATGCCAATTATTGGTAGTTTTGCTACTACCGTCTCATCAGTTCCCACTTTTACACCTAAACAGAATAGGAGAGTCCAGATTAAAATTGTAATTATTTTTCCAATTTTATTCATATCTCTACCTTTTACGATGTAGCCTACTACTAAGCCGGAAATTAACGAACCAATAATGGCTAGAATAATCATTAATTCTCCCTTTGACATAGCTATTTTAAATTTTCTGCAAAGATAGGTATTTTATTGAGTCAAAAGAAGCAAGTATAGATAAGTTTTTTATTTTAACTATACTTATAGCCGAATCTGTTTAAGTGTGTTAATACATAGGAAGTTAGCTATTCAATAAATAGTAAATCACTCATGATTCCATCAGAGATAAAGACGCCTTTTTTGGTAAGTTTCAGATTGTTATTTTTTAGCTCTAAATTCCCTGAATTTATATGTTTTTTTGCCAGTTTTAGTATGTAATTGTAATAGGTCTCTCCAAACTTAGTTTGAAGGGTTTCCAAAGACAAGCCCCACATAGTACGCAATGAGGTAATGATGTAGTCATTATATTGAGTTGTAATGTCTAGATTTTCTACTTCTTGATTCAGGTTGTTTGCTTTTATTTGAATCATGTATTGATGTAGGGAAGATACGTTCCATGCGCGTGTAAGTCCATTATAAGAGTGAGCTGAGGGTCCACAACCTAAATACTTTTTCCCTGTCCAATAGGATGTGTTATGTTGAGCTATTTTACCTGGTTTTGCAAAATTAGATATCTCATAGTGTATAAATCCGTTTTTTGTAAGAATATTTATTAATTTAGTAAAAGATTGTAAGCTAAAATCTTCATCTACTTCTTGAATGAAACCCTCTATTAATTTCTTATATAAAAGTGTGCCTTTTTCATAAATTAAATGGTAGGCAGAGATGTGTTCTACATTTAAATCGATTGCTCTTTGAATATCATTTTCCCACTCACTCATGGTTTCATAGGGTAAACCATACATTAAATCAATACTAATGTTCTTAAATCCATGTTCTCTCGCATCTTTAACAGCTTGTATGGCTTGGTCGGAAGTATGTCTTCTGTTTAGTTTTTTTAACATAGAGTTTTGAAAAGTCTGAATGCCTATACTTAATCTATTAATAGGAAGGGTTCTTAGCATACTTAAATAGTTTGGGGTTAGGTCATCGGGGTTGCCTTCCATAGTTATCTCCTGAACATTACTTATATCGTAGTATTTTTTTATTGTATTAAATATCTTTTCAAGTTCGGCATGAGATAACTGAGAGGGTGTACCTCCCCCCAAGTAGATGGTTTCGATAGGTTCGTTTCCTAAATAATCTTTTCTTAATTCTAGTTCTTTACATAATGCATTAATATAGGGTGAAGTCAATTGCGATTCTGTGGTAGAGTAGAAGTCACAATAAATGCATCGAGTCTTACAAAAGGGGATGTGTATATATATTCCAGCCATAGTATGTACTATTTTAAATAAAAGTTACTACACTTAAGAGTAACGTTATGTATGTATTTTTTTATCTTTTCTATCAAAAGATATTCTTTTTTAAATAGAACAAAGATAAACATTCTTTTTTTTTGCTTTTTATGTTACATAACACGGAATGAAAATTGTTTTAAATGTATAATATTTTTAAGTTGCATAAGCATCATTTAAGGTGATGTAAACCACCATGTTAATCTAAAATTTGAATCATTATGAAAACGTATCAAACAAATGAAATCAAGAACATTGCCCTCTTGGGCAGTTCTAGGTCTGGCAAAACTACCTTAGTCGAAGCAATGCTCTTTGAAAGTGGTCTGCTAAAGCGTAGAGGTACTGTAGAAGAAAACACTACTGCTAGTGATTATTTTCCAGTGGAGCATGAGTACGGTTATTCAGTATTTACTTCACTATTTGGTATAGAATGGAATAACAAAAAACTGAATGTTATTGATTGTCCAGGTGCAGATGATTTTATCGGGGGTGTAGTAACCGCATTGAATGTAACAGATACAGCAATTGTATTAATTAATGGACAGTATGGCGTTGAAGTAGGAACACAAAACCACTTTAGATATACTGAAAAATTAAATAAGCCTGTTATATTTTTAGTTAATCAGCTCGATCATGAGAAATGTGATTATGATCAAATTTTAGAACAACTAAGTGATTCTTATGGAAGTAATGTTGTACCCGTACAATATCCTATAGAAACGGGGCCAAACTTCAATTCTATAATTGATGTTTTGGTTATGAAAAAATATACATGGGGTCCTGAAGGGGGTAAACCTACTATTGAAGATATCCCTGAGTCTGAGCTTGAAAAAGCCCAAGGATTAAATAAGGCTTTGATTGAAGCTGCTGCAGAGAATGATGAAGGTTTGATGGAGAAATACTTTGAACAAGATTCATTGTCTGAAGATGAAATGCGTGAAGGAATACGGAAAGGGTTAGTTGCAAGAGGAATATTCCCTGTTTTCTGTGTTTGTGCAGGAAAAGATATGGGCGTACGTCGCTTTATGGAATTCCTGACAAACGTAGTTCCGTTCGTTTCTGAGATGCCCAAAGTTGAAACAGTTGATGGTGAAGCTGTAGAACCTTGTGGTAAGGGTTCTGAATCTCTTTACTTCTTTAAAACTAGTGTAGAACCCCATATTGGTGAGGTATCCTATTTTAAAGTAATGAGTGGTACTGTTCATGAAGGCGATGAGCTTTTTAATGTAAAAAAAGGGTCGAAAGAACGTATGGCTCAGTTATATGTTGCCAATGGCGCAGAAAGAACTAAAGTCGATAGCTTTCAAGCTGGCGATATTGGAGCTACTGTTAAATTAAAAGATGTCCGCACTGGAGACACTTTAAATAGTAAAGATTGTCATTATAAATTTGACTTTATAAAATATCCAAGTCCTAAATACTCCCGAGCAATAAGTGCTGTAAATACAGGAGATACCGAAAAAATGATGGAGGCTATC
This sequence comes from Bacteroides coprosuis DSM 18011, assembly GCA_000212915.1. Taxonomy (NCBI): domain Bacteria; kingdom Pseudomonadati; phylum Bacteroidota; class Bacteroidia; order Bacteroidales; family Bacteroidaceae; genus Bacteroides; species Bacteroides coprosuis. The sequence goes on along the minus strand of CM001167.1, from coordinate 128,825 downwards.
TCTAGTATGCAAGAAGAAGATCCCACATGGGTTGTGATTCAGTCTAAAGAGTTACGTCAAATTGTAGTATATGGGCAAGGAGAATTTCATCTACGTACTTTAAAGTGGCGTTTAGAACACAATGATAAGATACCAGTTGAGTTTAGTGAGACTCGTATTCCTTATAGAGAAACTATTACTAAAACAGCAAAAGCAAATTATCGACACAAAAAGCAATCAGGAGGTGCGGGACAGTTTGGTGAAGTATCTTTAATTATAGAGCCTTATAAAGAAGGTAGTGAAATCCCTTCTATGTATAAACTAGACGGACAAGAAATTAAAATTAGTGTTCGTGGAGTCGAAGAAGTAAAATTAGATTGGGGAGGAAAACTAGTTGTGGTAAATAGTATCGTAGGTGGTGCTATTGATGCAAGGTTTATTCCCGCTATCCAAAAAGGGATAATGGAGAGAATGGAGCGTGGACCATTAACACGTTCTTATGCTAGAGATGTCCGTGTCATTATATATGATGGAAAAATGCACCCAGTCGATTCCAATGAAGTCTCCTTTATGTTAGCAGGTAGGCATGCCTTTAGTGAAGCTTTTCGTAATGCTGGTCCTAAAATATTGGAACCAATATATAAAGTAGAAGTATTTGTTCCTGCTAACTATATGGGTGATGTAATGAGTGATTTGCAAGGAAGAAGAGGCATAATTATGGGTATGAGTAGCGAAAAAGGATATGAAAAAATAGAGGCTATGGTTCCTCTAAAAGAAATGTCTTCCTATTCTACAGCACTTAGTTCCTTGACGGGTGGTAGGGCTTCTTTCATTATGAAATATGCTAATTACGAATTATTACCAGCTGATATTCAAGAAAAACTGATTAAAGAGTTTGAAACAAAACAGTCTAATGAGTAATCAAAATATACCTTTTAGTTAAAAATAGCCCTAATTGTTAATAGCGATTAGGGCTATTTAAATTCATATTTAGAATGAATACTCTAGTATAGAACTCGTTATTAAGTTAATTTTTTACTAAATTTGCAAACTAAAACGTACTTTACTTTGTTATATTCAAGAGAATAATGAATTAAAGCCGTAAATGGGTCTTGACGTTAATAAATACACGTTAATATGCTAATTAACATAGAATGTTAATTAGGTTATGTTAAATTAAGGTTTTATGAAAAAATCAACAATCTGGATATTGGGCATAGTTATGGGCTTGTCTTTCCTTAGTTTAATCTATATGCAGGTTCGATATATAGAGGAGATGGTTCGCATGCGTAATGAACAGTTTGATGGATCGGTAAAAAGGAGTCTATATAGTGTTTCTAAGCATGCCGAATTAGCCGAGACGGAACGCTGGATATTAAAAGATATTTACGATTCAGAGCGAAGAGATTATATTGAATCGGCTGCAAGAGGGAATGATATAACAAGACAATCACAGCGCATCACAATAACAAGCCCTGATGGAAGTACCTTTTCTACCTTTGAAGTACAATCTATGACCAGAATAGATAGTGGAAATGTCAAGATAGATGTACCCAATAAGGTGAACGCTAAGTCAATCCCCCAAACATCACGTTCTTTGGCGGAAATGCTTAAAAATAGGTATATCTACCAAAGGGCCTCTGTAGATGAAGTTGTTAGGCAGTTATTGTATAAGGCTAGTGAAGAGAGTGTGGGCGATCGAATAGATTTCCAACAGCTCGATAACTATATAAAGTCGGAACTACTAAATAATGGAATTACTCTTCTCTATCATTTTAAAGTACTAGATAGAAGTGGAAATGAAATTTATAGATGTTCTGATTATGAAGATAAGGGAAGTGATAATTCATATACTCAACCTTTGTTTCCGAATGATCTCCCAGCTAAAATGAGCTTTATTAAAGTGCATTTCCCAGCTAAGCGAGATTATATTTATGATTCAGTAAACTTCGTGGTTCCTTCAATGGTATTTACGTCTGTTTTATTGATGACTTTTATATTTACGATCATTATTATTTTCCGTCAAAAGAAACTTACAGAGATGAAAAATGATTTTGTGAATAATATGACTCATGAGTTTAAAACTCCAATATCAACCATATCATTAGCAGCTCAAATGCTAAAAGACCCAGCAGTAGGAAAATCCCCAACTATGTTTAATCATATATCAGGGGTTATTAATGATGAAACAAAGCGATTGAGATTCCAAGTAGAAAAGGTGTTGCAAATGTCTATGTTTGATAGGCAAAAGGCTACCCTGAAAATGAAAGAGCTGGATGCTAATGATTTGATATCGGGTGTTGTGCATACTTTTGCTTTGAAGGTAGAGCAGAATAATGGAAAGATAGAATCTTTCTTAGATGCAGAACACGCTACGATTTTTGTTGATGAAATGCATATAACAAACGTTGTCTTTAACTTGATGGATAATGCTGTGAAGTATAAGAAACCCGAGAAAGAGTTGGTTTTGACAGTGCGTACATGGAATGCCTCTGATAAACTAATGATATCTATTGAAGATAACGGTATCGGTATAAAACGAGAGAATTTGAAGAAAGTCTTTGAGAAATTTTATCGCGTGCATACAGGTAATCTGCACGACGTTAAAGGCTTTGGTTTAGGTTTAGCCTATGTGAAAAAAATTATTGAAGATCATCACGGAACCATTAAGGTGGAAAGTGATATTGATGTAGGAACGAAATTTATTATAGCATTACCTTTATTAAAAAAATAATTGATATGGACGAAAAACTGCGTATTTTATTGTGTGAAGATGATGAGAATCTAGGTATGTTGTTAAGAGAATACTTACAAGCCAAAGGTTATGCCGCAGATCTTTTCCCTGATGGAGAAGAAGGTTACAAAGCATTCTTGAAAAATAAGTACGATCTGTGTGTATTTGATGTGATGATGCCTAAAAAGGACGGATTTACATTAGCACAAGAAGTTCGTGCTGTGAATGCAGAAATTCCTATTATCTTTTTAACAGCTAAGACTCTTAAGGATGATATCCTAGAAGGATTTAAGATTGGTGCTGATGATTATATCACCAAGCCATTTAGTATGGAAGAGCTTACATTCAGAATTGAAGCTATCCTTAGAAGAGTTAGAGGCAAAAAGAACAAGGAAAAGAATGTTTATAAGATTGGTAAATTTATATTTGATACCCAAAAGCAAGTGTTGACAATGGGTGAAGACCAAACCAAACTTACAACTAAAGAATCAGAATTGTTGAGTCTATTATGTGCTCATGCAAATGAAATTCTTCAAAGAGACTTTGCTCTTAAAACAATTTGGATTGATGATAATTATTTCAATGCTCGTAGTATGGATGTATATATCACTAAACTACGTAAACATTTGAAACCAGATCCAGAAGTTGAAATTATTAATATTCACGGAAAAGGTTATAAATTAATTACTCCTAGTGAAGAGTAACTTCTGATATACAAATTAAAAAAGCGAGTGTTATAACACTCGCTTTTTTAATTTCTTCTTAAACTATACTTGTTGTTGAATTAGTCAACAATCTTTTTATTGATAATAATATAAGCTATAAAACCAATAATGATTAAAGATATAGAACTACCAAGGATAGTATTGTTGTCTAGGTTGTGAGTTATTGCACTACCTACAAGAATACCTACACCAATAAGTATAATAAGTATTCCTAAGTTTTTTAATAAGCCTTTCATTTGCGTGTGATTTATGTAGATTATTTATATTCTATCACAAATTAAAGCATTATTATCTAATCCTAAAAATAATTGTTCATAAAACACTCTTATTTTTACTGTTATACACGGCTTCTTTTCAATTTTACGTTAGATGTCTTTTATTTCCGTTGTATTTCTGAAGATTTGCTTCATAACTACCTGACAGATTTCTAGTTCCTCTGCTGATATACCTTCCAAAGCTTCATTTAAAGTTTGAATAGTAATCTGATGTGCAGATTCCTCTAAATCTTTACCAGTTTTAGTCAAGTAAATAAGATTTGTCCTCCTATCTTGTTCTTGAGATATGCGAACTACTAAGTGTTGGCGCTCCATATTGTCGAGTAATCTCGTCATGCTGGGTTTGTCTTTGAACGTAGCATCGCATAAATCTTGCTGTTTGACACCGTCTTTCTCCCATAAATAAATGAGGACAGTCCACTGTTCGGGCGTAATATCTAGCCCGTTCTTCTTAAAATTTCTATAAAGCTTGCGATATATCGCAGCCGACACTTTGCCGTTTAATATGGCAAAGATTAGTCTAATGTCGAATTCAAATTGATCAGTCATCCTAAATATTTGTTTAAACAACTTATTACACAAAGATAAATTTCTTAACTTGGAAAACCTAGTTAAAAAAGGTAGAAATTTAATGAAACCTTTTGCGTGAGAAGTTATAATAACTATCTTTGCACCGCAATAAAAGATTTTTTATTAAATAATTTTTAAGTAAGTATGAATCAATACGAAACCGTTTTCATTTTAACTCCCGTTTTATCTGATGTTCAGATGAAGGAAGCGGTAGAGAAATTCAAAGATGTTCTTCAAGCTGAAGGTGCTGAGATCGTCAATGAAGAAAATTGGGGCCTAAAAAAATTGGCTTATCCTATCCAAAAAAAATCAACTGGTTTCTATCAGTTGTTAGAGTTTAACGCAGATCCTGCTGTTATCGAAAAATTGGAAGTAAGTTTCCGTCGTGACGAACGTGTTATCCGTTTCCTTACATTTAAGATGGACAAATACGCTGCAGAATACGCTGCTAAGAGAAGAAATATTAAATCATCTAAAAAGGAGGGTAAATAATTATGGCACAGAAAAGTCAATCAGAAATCAGATACTTAACTCCACCTTCAGTAGACGTTAAAAAGAAGAAATATTGCCGTTTCAAAAAGAATGGTATTAAGTACATCGATTACAAGGATCCTGAATTCTTGAAGAAATTCTTAAACGAGCAAGGTAAGATTCTTCCTCGTCGTATTACTGGTACTTCATTGAAGTTCCAACGCAGAGTTGCACAAGCAGTGAAGAGAGCGCGTCACTTAGCGTTACTCCCATACGTAACTGATATGATGAAATAATTAAGGAGGAAAATTAGTATGCAAGTAATTTTAAAAGAAGACGTTAATAACTTAGGATATAAAGGTGACATCATAGATGTTAAACCAGGTTACGCTCGTAACTTTTTAATCCCAACAGGTCAAGCTATAATCGCTACTCCTGCTGCGAAAAAAATGTTAGATGAAGAACTTAAGCAACGTGCGCACAAACTTGAAAAGATCAAGAATGATGCATTAGCACTAGCTGAAAGCCTTGAAGGTGTATCTTTGACTATTGCTACTAAAGTAAGTGCAACAGGTACAATCTTTGGTTCTGTAACTAACATTCAAATTGCAGAAGAACTAGAAAAACTAGGCAAACAAGTTGATAGAAAACTTATCGTAGTAAAAGACAGTGTAAAAGAAGTTGGTCACTACGTAGCTATCGCTAAATTACACAAGGAAGTTTCTGTTGAAATTCCTTTCGAAGTAGTTGCTGAATAATATAGTTTTCTACAAAGAGAAAAATAGAAAGAAGAGGAGTTCGCTCCTCTTTTTTTGTTTTCCTATTCTAACAGAAGATAAAGGGTTGTCTAGTAGAGAGAACTCTTTTTTATTGATAGCTGATAGGGACAACTAGTAATATGATAAAAAAGCCTATCCAATTCATTTGAGGGCACTGAAAAAGTCTCCGTTTTAGATGGGTACTAACAAAAGAATAATCTGGTAAAAGAAAATATACTTTCTTTTGCCAGATTTTCTTTTAAAAGCTCACGGATTGTTTTTGGAACACAAAACAGTCTTTTATTTAGGCTATAATAGGTTCTATTTACGATAAAAAAGCACTACTCCTTAGTAAATCACATATTCAATTTGAGTATTCGCTTTAAATTCACAACGAAAATAGCCATCGCTCCTTGCATTTGCATATTTTTAATGCCATAGGAAGAGGCTCTGCCATATCCGTGTACATTTTTCAGTTCACTATTCTTAGCTTCAATTTTATATCTGTGTTTTGACTTCTCTCTAAAGTAATCTGATTCCTGAAAAGTCATTTGATCTCTGTGCTCATCAGATTTAATGGTTACAGCATAAGTTTTAGACTTTGCCCCAGGCTTATAACAACCATCTTTAAGAGCACAAGTTTTACATTTTTCAATATCAAAAAGGTATGTATAAGTTTGATTTTTACCACTGTTCTTTTTCCCTTGACGTGCTTTTCTAATAGCTAAGTGACCAGCTGGGCATACGAACATTCCTGCATCCTTATTGTAGTCAAACTTATCTTCTTGCTTCCTATGACCTTGAGTAATCCCTGGATTCAATTTGGCAACAACTTTTATACCTTGTTCATTTGCTAATTTTAAATTTTCCTTTCCTGAATATGCGGTATCACCAATAATTGTGTTGACTTGAATTCCATTTTGCTTGCTTATCTTTAATAATTCTGGAAGCTGGGGACCATCTCCCTTTTCTGCTGAGGTGATGGTTGCTGCCGTAATAATTCGTTCTTCTGTTATGGCTATATGAGTTTTGAATCCAAAGAATGAGGAGTCAGAACTTTTATGACCTGTCCGTGCATCAGTATCTTTAGATAACGTATAATGATCTTTTGTGTCTTCAATTGCTTCTTTTAATAGATTGAGCTTCTCCTTAACCTTGGGCAATGAGCTCAATGCAAGATCTGATCCTATTTCCTTTTCAAGCTTATCACAATAATCAAGTTCACTTGATAAATCATTGTTTTCATTCTTTGGGGGTAAACTTCCTTGCTTTACTTGATTTACGGAATAAACGACCTTGCGAACTTGTTTAGCTCGTTCTTTAAGAACATCTATTGGTGAGATTGGATTGGAGCGGGAAAGTGTATGGGTAGCGTCTACAATAATGGACTTAGATTGAATAATACCTTTTTCAATAGCTATGGAAACAGTCTTGCTTATCAATAAATTGAGTAGGTCTATATCTTTTAAACGAAGCTTCCTAAATTTAGTAAGCGAGCTGGGATTGATAACTTCATCCTCTGGAGTCATTTCTAGAAAGTATTTAAAGGACATATCATAACCAGAGCGCTCTACTACATCGACATCAGAGATATTATAGATAGTTTTGAGTAGTAAGTATTTGAACATACGGATGGGACTTTCCGCATTTCTACCATTATTATGGCAATACTTTTCGACTAGCTCATCATAAACAAAAGTAAAATCGATTAGCTCATTTATTTTACGAAGTAAATTGTCTTTAGGAATTACTAAATCGTACAAATCTGAATATGAGCTTAGCTGAAGTTTTTGTTGTTGTACTAACATATAAGTGCTTGAATATTACACTTAAAGATACAAAAAAACAGCAGATAACTGGTAATCAAACCAATGTATTTGCTGCTTTTTTTAAGACTTAATTCATAAGGACTTTTTCAGTGCCCTCATTCATTTTGGATAGGCTTTTTTGTGTTTTATATTTGCTATATCGCTTAAATATTATCGTATAGATATCTTTTGATGCTCTTCTTCGGAGTTTTTTCGAACTCGGTAGGGTAGAGTTGTATCTGACTTACCTTTTCGTATGCTGCAACTGCTTTGTTTAGATTCTTCAAATTTTCATCCATTATCGTTTTTAAACTTTCAGGATTATCTAAGCCTAGAGAACCTAGAGATTCATAGTCAGCATATACAAGTGCTACAAGTTTTTTATTGCGTTCGACAACTATACTTTCAACTACAAATGGTAAGTTGTTTAAACGAGTTTCAATCTCTTCTGGGAATATATTTTGCCCACTAGATGTAAGAATCATCGTTTTACTTCTTCCACGAATGAAGATATTATTATTTTCATCAATTGTCCCTAAGTCTCCAGTTCTCAACCAGCCATCTTTAGTAAACACATCTTTGGTTGCTTCTTCATTTTTGTAGTAGCCTACCATAACATTTTCACCACGTATTTGTATTTCTCCTAACTTATCACTTGTATTTTCCTTATATACACGGGCTTCCATAATATCGAGAGTCTTACCCGAAGAACCAGGAACAAATTCATCCCAAGGAGCGTAACTAATCAGTGGACCACACTCTGTCATGCCATAACCAATGGTAAAAGGGAATTTTATTTTATAAAAGAAATCTTCTACTTCTGGGTTCATTGCTGCACCTCCAATAATGATTTCTTTAAATCTGCCTCCCAGTGAGTCGATAAGTTTCTTTCGTATTTGAGCATAGATCTGGGAGTCTAAAACGGGAATACTAAGTGCCCATTTCATCCCTTTCTTGCTCAACATGGGCTGAATAACATTGGTATATATCTTCTCTATAACAAGAGGAACAGTTATAATAAGGTTTGGCTTTACTTCTTCAAAAGCTTTTATGATAATTTTAGGAGAAGGAACTTTTCCTAAAAGGGTAACATGTGTACCTACAGCAGTAGCTGTTAAAAAGTCGAAGGCACATCCATAAGCATGAGCTAGGGGGAGAAACGAAAGTACATTATCTCCTTTTTTAAGTAGCTCTGTACGTATACCAAAAGTTACATTTCCTGCTAAGTTATTGCCTGTTAGCATTACACCTTTACTGAATCCTGTAGTTCCTGATGTATAATTAAGAAGCATTACCTTATCATTAGATAAATCGGTATAAACAATATCGTCAGGACTAAAGCCATGAGGATAAGCTGTTTTCATTTTCTGATTAATGTATTTCATAAACTTTTGAACGGTTTCACCATCTCTTTGGTGAAGGCATCTAAAGTCTGTTAAGGAAAATACACCTCTGATATTAGGTAGTTTCTCTTCTTCTAGTGTATCCCAAATGGTATCACTTGTGAATAGGAAGATAGATTCAGAGTGGTTAACAATGTGATGAACGTCATTGGGGTTAAAATCTTGTAAAATAGGAACAATAATTGCTCCGTAGGTGATAGAAGCCATATAAGCAATACACCATTTAGAGTTGTTTTTCCCTATTAAAGCTATTTTATCTCCTCGGCGAAGTTTACAATGTTCAAATAAAAGATGTAGTTTAGCTATTTCTTTAGCAACTTCTCCGTAGGTAAAACTAGTGTTCTGACCATAATCGGTATAACATGGTAAATCCCAGTTATCTCGGAAACTGTGTTCATATAACTTTATAAAGTTTTCTTTTATCATTGCACGAAACGTGTTGTTTTGAGCAAAAGTAGGAATAATATTGATAGTTTTAAGGCTTTTAGCAAATAACAACTCTTTGGTATAACATCTTTTAAGCATAATAATATGTAACTTTGGGGCAAAAGTTAGTTTTATAGACAATGATTGATAATACTATTTTCCAAAATAAAAAAGCGGCCTATTACACTCTAGGCTGCAAGTTAAACTTCTCAGAAACATCTACTTTTGGTAAAATATTAAGAGAGTATGGTGTACGTACTGCACGAAAAAATGAAATAGCCGATATCTGTATAATTAACACTTGCTCTGTTACTGAAATGGCTGATAAAAAGTGTAGACAAGCTATAAAGAGGATGCATAGAGAGCATCCAGGAGCTTTTATCGTTGTTACTGGATGTTATGCTCAGCTTAAACCCGATGAAATTACTGAAATTGAGGGGGTTGACATTGTACTAGGTTCGGAGCAAAAGAAAGATTTTATTAAGTTTTTAGGTAATTTAGAGAAGAAGGATGGAGCTCAAGCCTATACTACTAAGTTGACTGATATAAAAACTTTTTCTCCTTCTTGCTCGAGAGGGAACAGAACTAGATTTTTCTTGAAGGTTCAGGATGGTTGTGACTATTTCTGTACTTATTGTACAATACCATTTGCTAGAGGGTTTAGTAGAAATGGATCTATTGAATCGATTGTAAATCAAGCTAAGCAGGCTGCTCGTGATGGTGGAAAGGAAATAGTTATTACGGGAGTTAATACAGGAGATTTTGGTAAGACAACCAATGAAACATTTATAGACTTAGTTAAATTACTTGATGAAGTTGAAGGTATTGAACGTTTTAGGATTTCATCGATAGAACCTAATTTGTTGACAGATGAGATTATTGAGTTTGTAGCTCAGTCTAAACGATTTATGCCTCATTTCCATATTCCTCTTCAATCAGGAAGTGATGATGTGTTAAAGCTTATGCATAGACGTTATGATACGGCTTTATTTGCTCATAAGGTTGAAAAAATAAAAGCTTTAGTACCTCATGCATTTATTGGCGTAGATGTAATTGTGGGGACACGTGGAGAGACACAAACTTTTTTTGATAAGAGTTTAGATTTTATTGAATCACTTGATATTACTCAACTTCATGTGTTTAGTTATTCCGAACGTCCTGGAACAATGGCCTTGAAAATAGACCATGAAGTATCTCCTCAAGAGAAACATGAACGTAGTCAACGTTTACTTGCTATTTCGGATAAGAAGACAGAAGCTTTTTATGAGCAGTTTATTGGTCAAGAGATGCCTGTCCTTTTCGAAAAAGCTCATAATTCTGACGTGATGCATGGCTTTACGCCCAATTATATTCGTGTAGAAATACCCAATCATCCTGAGTTGGACAATGAAATAAGAAGTGTGAAATTAGGAGAATTTAATGAGTCAAGAACTGCACTGAAAGGAGAATTAATCTAATGAAAGATAAAATTCTATATGGTTTAGTCTTTGGTTTCTTTTGGTTATTAGCTTGCTTACCTTTTTGGACGTTATATCTAATATCGGATCTGTTATCATTTATACTTTATCGAGTTGTCGGATATAGAAGAAAAGTAGTGAGAACGAATTTAACTAATTCTTTCCCTGATAAGAGTCTCGATGAAATAAAGAAAATAGAGAGAAAGTTCTATCATTATATAGCCGATTATTTTGTGGAGGAGATTAAGATTATGCGTCTTTCACATAAACAGCTCTTAAAGAGAATGTCTTATCATAATCAAAAGCTTTTTTTAGATTGTATTGAGGAATATGGTGGAGTCGTTCTTCTTATTCCTCATTATGCTAATTTTGAATGGATTATAGGAATGGGAGCAATTATGAAAGAAGGTGATCTTCCCGTTCAAATTTATAAACCTCTTCGAAATCAATACTTTGATAAGTTGTTTAATTATATCCGTTCTCGTTTCGGAGGATATAATGTTAAAAAGCATTCCACAGTTAGAGAGCTTGTTCGGTTAAAACGCGATGGCATTAAAATGGCTGTCGGTTTAATTGCCGATCAGAATCCGAGTAGTAATGATGCTCGTTATTGGACCACTTTTTTGAATCAAGATACTGTTTTTATGGATGGGGCAGAACGTATTGCCAAAATGATGCGTTTCCCTGTTTTATATTGTGATTTGGAAAGAATAAAAAGAGGTTATTGCAAGATGACGTTTAGGTTAGTTACCAAAGAGCCTAAAGCAACAGCTGATGGAGAAATTACAGAAGCTTTTGCTCGACATATCGAAGAAACTATTCATAGAGAGCCTGCATTTTGGTTCTGGTCTCATAAACGTTGGAAACGAAAAAGGGAGCATCAAGATGAATAAGGTAGCAGTTGTTATACTAAATTGGAATGGAGCTGAGATGCTCGATCAGTTTTTACCTTTTGTTGTTCAAAATAGTTTGTCTTGTGAGGGGGCTGTGGTTTATGTTGCTGATAATGGCTCTACAGACACTTCTGTTGAGTTAGTACAACAAAAGTATCCAGAAGTTCAGCTACTCGTACTCGATCAAAATTATGGCTTTGCAGAAGGATATAATAGAGCAATACAATCTATCGAAGCTGAATATATCGTTCTCTTAAACTCTGATGTTGAGGTTGCTCCAAATTGGTTAGAACCCATGGTGGAGTATTTGGATGCTCATCCAGAGGTAGCAGCTTGCCAACCAAAAATCAGAAGCTGGAGGGATAAGTTGTCTTTTGAATACGCAGGTGCTTGTGGCGGATTTATAGATAAATATGGATATCCTTTTTGTAGAGGAAGAATTATGAATACTCTAGAAAAGGATGAAAATCAATACGAGTCTGTTATTCCTATCTTTTGGGCTACAGGAGCTGCTTTATTTATCCGAAGAAATGTGTATTTAGAGGTAGGAGGATTAGACTCTCGTTTCTTTGCACACATGGAGGAGATAGATCTCTGTTGGAGAATCAATGCTAGAGGTCATCAAATTGTTGTTATACCCCAAAGCATAGTATATCATGTTGGTGGTGCTACTCTGAGCTATAATAATCCCAAAAAGACTTTTCTCAACTTTAGAAATAATCTTGTAATGATTTACAAGAATATCTCTAGTTCTGAGTTAAATAAAGTTTTACAAGTTCGAAGAATATTAGATTATATCGCTATCTTGTTTTTCATATTAAAAGGAGAACTTAAGAATGCCAAAGCTGTTTATAGTGCTAGGAGAGAGTTCTATCAGATGAAGCATGAGTTTGCTGCGTCTAGGGAAGAAAACCTAAAGTATTCTAAACAGAAACTTAATGGAATATATAGAAAATCTATAATATTTGATTATTATATTAGAGGTGTAAAGAAGTTTTCACTGATAAGAATAAAATAACGATATGGAAAAAACACGTAGATTAGTTAGAAAAATAGGGTTGGTTGCTCACGATGCAATGAAGAAAGATATGATAGAATGGGTTTTATGGAACTCTGAAATATTAAAAGGTCATACTTTTTTCTGTACAGGAACGACTGGTACATTAATTAAGCAAGCCTTAAAAAATAAGCATCCTGAAGAAGAGTGGGATATTACGATATTAAAATCAGGTCCACTTGGCGGTGATCAACAAATGGGTTCACGCATAGTAGAAGGAGAGATAGATTACTTATTCTTCTTTACAGACCCAATGACGTTGCAACCTCATGATACTGACGTTAAAGCTTTGACTAGACTAGCAGGCGTAGAAAATATCATATTCTGCTGCAATCGTTCAACTGCCGACCACATTATTAGTAGTCCGTTGTTTGAAGATCCTGAGTATGTTCGTACCCATCCAGATTACACTACTTATACTAAGCGTTTCGAAGATAAGAACGTGGTAGATGAAGCTGTGGAATCTGTTGAAAAGAGATTAAAAGAATAAAATAATACCTATCTAAAAAAGCGAGATCATGTACGATCTCGCTTTTTTTATGAGCTAAATAGATAAGTTATAATTTAGCATATTCTTTATGGAAGCCTATTACAGCTTCAATACCTTTTCTAAACATGTCTAGAGGAAAGTTTTCGTTTGGTGAGTGGATTGCATTACTTTCCAATCCAAAGCCCATTAAGATTGTCTTAACCCCCAATACTTCTTCAAATGTAGCAATGATAGGAATACTTCCACCTCTCCTTACTGGTAGAGGTTTTTTACCAAATGCTTTTTCAAAACCTCTTTCAGCAGCTTGGTAGGCTGGAAGGTCTATAGGGCATAGATAACCTTGTCCACCATGGCTAGGTATTACTTTTACTTTTACCGATTTTGGAGCAATTTGCTGTACATAATCTTCAAAAAGTTGAAGTATTTCTTCGTAGTCTTGATGAGCAACTAGTCGAGTTGATACTTTAGCATAGGCTTTAGAAGGTAAAACGGTTTTGGAACCCTCTCCAGTATATCCACCCCAGATACCACAAACGTCGAATGATGGGCGACAGCTATTTCTTTCAATAGTACTATATCCTTTTTCTCCAGCTACTTCAGCAACATCAATTGCTTTTTTGTATTTCTCTTCGTCAAAAGGTATTTGAGCAATCATTTGGCGTTCTTCAGCAGGAATATCTGCTACTTTGTCGTAGAAACCAGGAATTGTAATTCTACCATCTTCATCTACCATTTTACTGATGATACCGCATAGAGCATTAATTGGATTAGCTACTGCTCCACCAAAGTGACCCGAATGCAAGTCCCTATTTGGTCCTGTAACTTCTAATTGCCAATAAGCTAAACCACGTAGTCCTGTGGTCAATGAAGGCAATTCTGCACTTAGCATACTAGTATCTGATACTAATATAATATCCGATTTCAATAGTTCTTTATGTTCTTTGCAGAATGCTTCAAGGTTGGGTGAACCGATTTCTTCTTCACCTTCAAGTATAAACTTGATGTTATTTTGAAGTAATCCGTTCTTATTTAGGTATTCAAAAGCTTTTGCTTGAATAAATGATTGTCCTTTATCGTCGTCAGCACCTCTTGCCCAGATGTGTTCATCTCTGATCTCGGGTTCAAAAGGATTGCTTTTCCATAATTCTAATGGTTCGGCTGGCATAACATCGTAGTGTCCATAGATAAGTACTGTCTTAGCTTTAGGGTCTACCATTTTTTCAGCGTAGAGTATGGGGTGACCTTTTGTGGGCATAATATCTACTTTGTCAACACCTGCAGCTAATAAGAGTTCTTTCCAGCGATTGGCACATTTGATCATGTCTTCTTTGTGCTCTGGTTTTGCACTGATACTCGGAATGCGAATTAAGCTGAATAGCTCTTCTAGCATTCTTTTTTCATTGTCTTTAATGTAAGATTTGATTTCATTCATAGATATGTAGTTTTATTGATTAAATAAAAGTCTAAAATTGTGAGTGCTGTCATGGCTTCTACTATAGGTACAGCCCTAGGTAGAACGCAAGAGTCGTGTCTACCTCTCGCTTTTAATACGGTGTCTTTTCCTTCAACAGTTACCGTTTCTTGTTCCATTAAAATAGTAGCTACAGGTTTAAAGGCTACTCGAAAATAAATGTCTTGACCATTACTGATGCCTCCTTGTATGCCACCCGAATTATTACTTTTGAAGTCTATTTTGCCTTGGTTTTCAAAGAAAATATCATTTTGCTCTTTACCCGTTTGTTCTAGGTTTCTGAAACCTTGTCCATACTCAAACCCTTTCACTGCATTTATGGATAGCATAGCATTGCCTAGTGCAGCATGCAATTTACCAAATACGGGTTCACCCAATCCAATAGGAGTACCTTTTACAACACAAGATACTGTACCTCCAATTGTATTACCTTCTCCTTTGATTTTATAAATAAGAGCATCCATCTCTTCTGCTTTTTGAGGATCAGGACATCGTACATCATTCTTTTCAATTTCAGAGAAATCGTATTCTGAATAAGATTTATCTAGTTTGATAGGACCTACTTGAGATGTATAAGCTGTTATTTCAATGCCCAATTGTTTTAATGCGAGTTTTGCTAATGAACCAGCTACCACACGAGATACAGTTTCTCTAGCTGAAGATCTTCCTCCACCTCGATGATCTCTTACTCCATATTTATTGTGATATGTAAAATCGGCATGAGAGGGTCTGAAGACCTCTTTTAAATTATTGTAGTCATTGGAATGCTGATTGGTGTTCCACACTATAAAACCGATAGGGCATCCGGTTGTTTTCCCTTCGAAGATACCCGATAGAAACTCAACTTTATCAGATTCTTTCCGTGCTGTGGTTAATCTAGATTGACCTGGTTTTCGGCGATCGAGCTCATTTTGTATAAACTCTTCATCTATAGTAATCCCTGCAGGAAAACCATCGATTACACCACCTATACCTTTTCCGTGAGATTCCCCAAAGCTGGTTAATCTCAATATATTACCAAATGAGTTGAACATATTTAGCTCGATATTAGTTTTTAACTATGTGTTTATTACAAATATAATAAAATATATAGACCCAAGATAGGCATATTGTTTAGAATAAATCTATATAAATCTCCTGTTATTAAGAAAAGAACATCAATTTATCTTTCTAAACCTTGTTTGACTGGTGTTATCTTAACTATCTTTGTGTTTAATACAAATTGTAATTATTAAAATAAGAATAAAATGAAGAAAAATTTATTTACACTTTTAATGCTATTTGGCGTAATCGGATTGTTCTCGGCATGTAGTAGTGACGATGATGATAATAAAAATCCAGAAGAAGAAACTAGTAAGCTTGTTGGAACCTGGAATTTAGATTCAACTTCACCTTTGATTTTTGAATGGGAAGCCAAAGAGGGGGTAAAAGATTTTAAAATTGTTTTGCCTGTTATTCCTGGTGTTACTGAGGAAGAGCAAGATATGGAAATAAGCAATTTGATTAGTTTAGCTCAGATGTTTGGTAGCCCTATGTTGAAAGGTGTTATAGAGACTGTTACTTTTCATAAAGATGGTCATATTACAGCTTCCTATAAAGATCAACAAGCTACAGAATTTACAGAATCTGTAAAAGGATTAGCTACTTATAAAGTTCTTCCTAAAGAAAAGTTATCAGTACAGTTGCATGCCGATGCTATTATTAAAGAAGCTAAGGTAACAGATGAGATGTCTATCGAAATGATGACAAAATATATGAAAGAACCTTTTGTGATCTCTTATGATTTAGATAAAAATGATACAGAACTAGAATGCTATGTAGATTTAGAGTTTGTTAAGAAGTATATGAAGATGGTTCCAAATATTTTAGAATCAGGTGTCATACCAGAGAGCTTACAACCTGATATTAAATCTATTTTTGAGCAAGTAGATGATTTATTTGGGAAAACAGAAGAGTTTGAACTAGGTTTAAATATGAACAAGCATTAATTTTCATAATAATAAAATGGAAGCCCATCTCATGTAGGTGGGCTTTTTTTATGTCGTTTGGGGTATGCTTTATGTTTATAAAGGTATCTGATATGACACCGATATGATAAAGGTTTGCCTTAGTCAAGAGAACATCATGACACCGACATGATGATCTCTTGACTAGGATGTGAAAAATATCTTAGTCCTCCAAAATTGGTTGGAAAGGATAAGAAAGGAAGTGACAAATAAAGTGCTTAGTATCAAGCGAATAAGCGATTTTTTGATTTTTCCGATTCTTGCTCAACCGACTCTTAAAAAGATATAATAAAATGATTTTTGTTTCTGATTTGTTTCTCATATATGGCTTGATTTTCATATCTTTGCACATGCTTTCAAAGGCATAATCACGATGCAGAAACGATATATCAGCATCCGAAAAGCCCAACCCTCGCAGACCCTCTGCAAAATTCATTTTCCCTTCTTTCGGGAGTAAATTACCAAAATAAAATATAAACAAGCATGGCAAGACCAAAGAAACAAGTCAAACTGAAGGAGCCGATTAAGATTCGTCTCAAACCTCTCGCAGATGGCAACAAGAGTATCTATCTTGACATCTACTGGAAGGGAGTCAGAAAGTATGAGTATCTGAAACTCTATATCATTCCTGAGGTCAATCCACTCTGCAAGGAGCAGAACAAGGAAACGATGGCACTCGCAGAACGTATCAAGGCAGAGCGCATCAAGGCTCTCCATGGTCACGGAGTGCAAGACTGGGAAACCGTCAAGCAGGGTTCACAACTCTTGACAGGATGGATCAAGAAGTATTGTGAAGGTGGAGTCAGCACCAAGAAGTCAACCCTCCATTGTCGTGTTGAAATGCTTCACACCGTGGAGAAATATCTTGAAGAGTCCAATCAGACCTTCATCACCCTTGAAGAGGTCAATGCTGATTTCTGCCGTGGGTATGTGAAGTTCCTTCGCACCTTCCCAAACTCACACTGCAAGTACATTGAGCCAAGACCTATCAGCCAGAACACGGCAAGCCGTTACCTCGGCATGTTCTCGACTACTCTCAACAATGCTGTCCGTCAAGGTATTATCCGAAACAATCCAATGAAGGAACTGGATGCCAAGGAGCGCATTCAGCCAAAGGATGGCAAGAAGGAATACCTTACCATTGAGGAACTTAAAGCCCTCATGGCAACCGACAGTTACCGCCCAGAGGTCAAGCAAGCCTTCATCTTTGCTTGTTTCACTGGATTGCGACTCAGTGATATGTACAAACTTGCACCGATTCACATTTTCAAGACTCCTGACGGCAAGGGCGAGTATATTGACATGGAAATGCAGAAGACGGAGAAGCCTGTCATCATCCCACTCTCTGAAGAGGCAAAGCGTTGGTTACCAAAACCAAAGGGAATAACAACTCCCTTCTTTGATATACCAACTACTCAGACCGTCATAGGCAGAGCCCTTCGCAAATGGGCAGAGGCAGCAGGTGTAGAGAAGCACATCAGTTTCCACTGTTCACGTCACACCTTCGGCACAATGATGCTGACACTTGGCGCAGACCTGTTCACCACAAGCAAGTTGATGGGTCACACCAACATTCAGACCACTGAAATCTATGCGAAAATCGTAGATAAGAAGAAGGAGGAAGCCATCAACCTCATTGATGGAATGTTCAAGTAAAGGATGTACTTTGAAAGTACCCCCCCCTTCAAAGAGTTAAGGGAGGTGACTTGAAATCACCCCCTTTGATAAACCAGGGTGGTGTTTCACCCCAGTGGTATAACCAATTATAACAATCATTGATATGACCATCACACTTCGACAAAAAGACCTTGAAAACGACAACAAGAGCCTGTATCTTGACATCTATGAGAATGGCAAGCGCAAGTTTGAGTTCCTTTCCCTCTACCTAATCCCTGAGATTAACCAAGAGACAAAGGAACGCAACGAGGCTACCTTGAAACGTGCGCAGGAGATTCGTGCCGAGCGCGTCCTTCATCCCGAGACCATTCCCGAGAAAGGTCACTTGATGGTTGTACCCGACATTCCCAACGATGACTCACCCGAAGTCATTGACTGGATCCAGACTTACATGGAGTGGATGGACGGCAATCCCGAATATTCCAAGAGGACTGTCGAGCAGACTCAATACCTTCAAGAACGCATGAAGGAGTTTCTGAAAGCCAAACGCAGACCGCACATCACTCTGATGAAGTTCGATAAGACATGGTTCAAGGCATTCTTTCTTTGGCTGAAGAATGACTATGTACCTCAGAAGTATGTGAGAGTCAAGGCAAAGCCGTTGAGTAATGCCAGTTTGCGGAACATGCAGCAACGCATTGTCGCAGTATTCAACAAGGCAGTCAAGACTGGCAAGTTGAAGGCAAACCCCTTCTATCAGTTGGAGAAGGAAGACACAATCTCCAAGCCAAAGTCTGGTCACAAGCTGTACCTTACACCCGATGAACTCAAACTCTTCATGGCATCCGAAGAGACTAACGGAGTCAGGGAAACCCAGTTGGCATTTGGCTTCGCTTGCCTTACAGGACTACGCATCAGCGACATAAGGGCTTTGCGATGGTCAAACATCATGAGGAACGAGGTAACGAACACACTTGTAATCGTCCAGAAGAAGACCAAGGAACTCAATGCCGTCCCAATCTGCTCAACCGCAGAAGCATGGATGCCACCCAAGAAGGATGACAAGGTTTTCCACCTTCCTGCCCATGCCAATGTGGATGCAGCTCTCAAACGAATAGCCAAGAAGGTAGGTATCACGAAGACAATCTCCTTCCATACCTCCCGACATACCTTTGGCACATTGATCCAAGCGGCTACTGGTGACATCGAGACCACCAAGAAACTCATGGGTCACAAGTCGCTCAAATCAACCGCAGTCTATGCAGACGTGCTGACTGAGGAAAAGGTCAAGGCTATCTCCAATACCAAGACGGTATTCAGGAGTCGCAAGCCACACACCGAGAACAAGAAGATTCCACGAACCAAGCGAACGGCAGCGACCAACACGCACCCTCGCAAGGTCATAGATATACAGGATAACGAATAACGGCTAACGAGCCGATTCAGGATAACAACCAGTTTCATTTCATCAAAAGCAGTGCCCTGATTCAAGGTAGTGGTTTCCGCTACCCTTAGGGGCTTGCTATCTCAAAACCAAGCATTCAGGATAACGTAAACAACTAAATATCAAGATTATGAATAAGACTATTGACAACGAGACTCTTCTTTTGAAGGTAGAGTCATTTGAGCATCGCATCGAGGTTCTGGAGAACACTCTCAGCGCAGCCAAGGAGGTATTGACACTTGAAGAAGCAGCCCTTTTCATGGGTATATCAAAGAGCAGTCTCTACAAGATGACCCATCGTCATGAGCTTCCTTTCTTCCGTCCAAACGGCAAACTCATCTACTTTGAGAAGGCTGAACTTCTGAAGTGGATGCGTCAGAACCGCAGCATGTCTGAGGCTGAGACCAAGGAGGCAGCAGCCCAGAAGCTGAATGAACTTGCCAACCACTAATCAATGAGTATTATGAATCAGGATTTCAATCAACAGCAGTACAACGACAAACTGGCTCAGGTAGCCAGCCTTGCCGTTACCTATGCCAAGGATGGCACAGGCTATCACAGTATGAAGGATGCCTTCAATGAACTGTGCGAGATTTCACATGCCAACAAGGGCATTGACCAAGAAAACACTATCGGCAGACGAACCCTGCTTGTGCAGAGTGTCTGCATCAAGGCTATCCATGCGCTCACTCCATACCAGAACGAGCGACTTGAACAGCAGCTGAAGGACATTGCTTCGGACTATCCCGAGCATCGTCACCTGCATTTCCGCAGATAGTTTCTTCTTTCCCTTTTGTCATATCATAGACATATCAATGAGAGTTACCGCTTACATACGTCAGAAAGATACATCGAAGAACGACCTTGACAGCCGTGCTTCGGTGTACTTCCGTGTCCGTGACAAAGGGCTTGATGTCAAGTGCGCAAGCGAACTTCAGATCAATCCCAATCACTGGAGCCAAGAACGACAGGGCTACAAGAGCCGTGTCAATCTTGTGGATGACGATACCAGAAACCTCTTTGACTCACAGGTCAAGGAGATTACAGGTATCATAACCAGGGAATACTATATCGGAGCAAACTCCGACTGGCTAAGACGACTGATATTTGCCTATCACCACCCCAATGCCTATTGCATGGGCAGTGGCATGGCGGTAAGCAAATCCTTTGTCATCTGGGCAGAGAGGTACCTTCAGAACAAGCATTTCGGCAAGCATCAGGAGTGCAACACCCGATGCCTGATTGACAAGGTTACTCGTTTTGAGGATGAACACAAACACCCGATGAACATTGACAGCATGACTGCCGATGATCTTCGTGTGTTTGCGGATTTCCTGTCTTCTGACTATGACATATCTATGAATACCATCGTCACTAACATGACCTTGATGCGTACCGTCTGCAACTGGGTACGAAAGCAGGGAGTCACAAACAATGACCCCTTCTTTGGCTATGACATGCCCAAGGCACTCTATGGCACTCCATATTTCCTGACCATTCAGGAGCGTGACCAAGTTCTGGATGCAGACCTAACGGATGATGCAGAACTTGCTGAGTATCGTGATATGTTCGTGTTTCAGTGTATGGTCGGATGCCGTCATAGTGATCTTGTGACCTTCACCCCCAAGAACATTATTGACGGTGTTCTGGAATATATCCCCATCAAGACCAAGGGCAAGTTAGGTGACGTTGTAAGGGTTCCTCTTATCCCCAAGGCTATGGCTATCCTTGATGGCCATGACCATGGTGATGATGAACCAATCTTCCCCAAGCATTATAACTTCAAGTTCAACGATGCTATCCGTAGAATCTTGAAGCGTGCCAAGGTAAATCGTGTTGTCACTGTGATTAACCCTAAGACACGGCTTGAAGAGAAGAAGCCAATCTCAGATGTGGCTACCTCTCATCTTGCACGAAGGACTTTTATCGGTAATCTTTACCGCATGGTCAAAGACCCTGATTTGGTTGCTTCTATGTCTGGTCATGCCAAAGGCAGCGTTGCTTTTGCCCGATACCGAGTCATTGATGATGACATGAAGAAATCCCTGGTTGAACTTATCCAGTGATTCTCTTCTTTTTGATGGCATATTCCTTTTCCCTTTATTCGGTTACATTTCAATAATATCATAGACTATGGACGATAAAAAATTACATCGTTGCTTCACTTTCTCTGAAGAGCAGTTGAAGCATCTTCGAAGCAAGAAGTACAAGATTGACCGTATGGAATGCTTCATGTCGCTTGTGGATCTTGCCGAGCCAGTTCCAAAACTTGTGCAAATCAGCAAGACCAAGCAAGTAGAAATCTTGGCAGGTCAAGTTATGGTTGACAATACCCAACTTGCCAAACTCTGGGACAAAGACCGCAAGACGGTTCCAAAGCTGTTGGATGCTATGGAGGCTGTGGGCATTTTCTCTTCTCAGGAAGTGGAAGATAACCGCATCTACACCCTTCATTGTCTCTCAGGCTGGTATGTTGATGCCAAGTTCGTGTCGAATGCCTTTGCCTTAAAGCGCAATAACGACAGTACGGCAATCATCCATGCGGAAGTTCCTGCCTCCAAGGTCATCATCACTGAGGATCCTGATGACAAGAAGAAGGACAAGGAAGGTTCTGCTTCTGCCGATGACAAATCCAATGACTCTGCCGAGGGCAACAATCCTCAGACAACTGGCAATGTGTCGCACCAATCACCACAATCTAATGATAGTGGCAATGTGGGTAAGTCTGGAGCAGATGGCAACAAGTCACCATCACCTCCTGAAAACAATTCCCCGCAGTCTGCTGACAGCCCTTCTCCCCAAGGTGAAGCCGATGGCAAGCAGAATGAAGGGAAGCAGCATGAGCAGATACCTTCTCAGCAAGGAGGACAGCAGCCACAACAGCCTAACGGCAATCAAAGACCGCCTTTCAACGGCTATCAGAAGCCTAACGGCTACTACAACCAGAACGGCAACAAATAGCCGTCTGAGGACTCAGGAATGCGACCTGCACCGCCAAACCATCCCAAAGGACGTTTACCGATACAGGACAACACGGCAAGCCGAAACGACTTTCTAAGCCCTGACGGGAACTTAGCAGGTAAAAGGACCGATTTTTAAGAGGTACTTTTCGAGAAATCCTTTTGTACTACATTATTTGTGACCAAATTTATGCAGTCCTAAAAGTTTCTCGGGCTACTCGCAGGCTCGCAGACCTATGTCCTTCTTTTTTACTGATTTATATTCATCCCTTTAATCATATTCAAAGATATGGCTAAGAAAAAGAAGATTATCAAGAAGACACCCACAAGGGTGCATTCCTTCCGCTGTACCGATAAGGACTGGAAGGAACTGAAAAAACTCGCTAAGGAATGTGGTATGAGCATAGGCAAGTATCTCGTTGAGACTGGCAAGAAGCATCACCCACGTCAGCGACTCACTCCAGAGGAAAGCAAAGCCCTGAACTCTCTGACTGAGGCACGTACCGACTTGATAAAAGTCCGCAGTAAGTTGCACGATGCTTCACCCGAGGAAAAGCAGAAGATGTTCAGATCTCCAAAGTTCATGAAGTGGTGGATTGAAGCCGTTGAACGACTCATCAAACACTGGTATAGCATTGAAGACAACCTTACTTCTCCTGTACTGACCAAAGTTCAAGAAGACGAATGATTATACTCGCAAGACCAGTAGCCTATGGCGGCAATGCCGCAAGGTACGCAATGGAGAAGGAGGATGCAACCGTGGTCAAGGTGAACCACATGCCTGACTATCTCGATGCCACCGAAATCTGGTATCGGATGAAGCATCACTGCCAGTTGCATCAACAGGACAGGACTGTTGGGCGAAAGTTGGAACGCTTCATGACCACGTTTGTACTCTCCCCATCCAAGGAAGAGTCAGAGAACTATACCTTGGATGACTGGGCAAACCTCGCTGATGAAGGATTGGAAGCTTTGGATTCAGTCGGACTTTTACCCAAAGGCTTTAAGGAGAAGGTCAAGACCAATTTCCGCAATTCTATGAGTGTTGCTGCCTTGCATCGGGATTCCAAGTCTGGAACCCTTCACCTGCATCTTGACTGTTGCCGTGTGGATAATGACGGCAAGACCAACGATGTTCACGATGTTCACATCAGAGCAATAAGGGCTGCGGAAATTATCAACGCAAGGCATGGTTGGGAGCAACCTCAGGAGGTTCGTGAAATGCGCCAACAAGATATAGCGGAGTTTTGCGAATATACCCTTCAGAAGATGGATAGTTTCGACATTGACCGTTACTTTGATATGCTTCGCATGAGAGGCTATGAGGTCAATCCAAGGTATGACACTACTAACTGCAAACTTGTGGGCTACACCATCGGCAAGAATGCCTCAGTGTTCAAGGCTTCTGCCATCGGTCGAAAGTTCATGGTATCACAGCTTGAAGCCACATGGAAGAAGATGCATCCTAAGCCTACTCAGGTCAAGATGCGACCTGCTTCACCTTCCGTTTCACCGGCTCGCCCTGCTCGCCATGTTGCTCAGACAACGAAACCTACCCAGTCCAATTCTAAGCCATTGCCAGTTGCTACCAAGACTGCCTTCAATGTCAATGTTAGCGGTGAAATGAAGAGAATCTATATTCCGAACACGGTCAAGGACATCTTCCTCAATGAGGTTCAGGTTCCTGATTCTGATATGACTGCATCAAGAGAGGACATTTCTCATGTAGGTATGCTTCTCTTCCTTGATATGATTGATGCAGCAACAACCGTGTCCGAATCTTGTGGCGGTGGTGGTTCTGCTCCTTCCTCTGGTTGGGGTAAGGATGATGACGAAGACGAGCGTGAGCGGGCTCGCCGTTGCCTCCAGATGGCTCATGCCATGTGCAAGCCACCGCAGAAAAGACGTTCATTCCACCGTTAGACAAATCCTACATATCAATGAGAAGAACAAAACATGTAGAAGAACTCATCGAAGATGACGAGCAGAAGCCTGACTTCGATGACATGATGAACGAAGTCCAGGAAGAGATTGAAGAGCATGATGCCGAGGATGCTGTTGTCAGTCGTGCGCCTGAACTCAGGCAGTTGAGTGAGAACATTGACAAAGCGACCAACACTTGGATCAATGCAACTCTTCAACTGGAGTCTGCCATCCGTAAGTACAATTCAGCTCAGACTGCTCTTGGCAATGCCGTTGACACTATCAGTGGTAAGGTTGACACCATCAATACCCACATTGACAATGTTCTGAAGGATGCCCCAACCAAGTTGAAGGTTTCAGTCAGAGTCGAT
Source organism: Bacteroides coprosuis DSM 18011 (assembly GCA_000212915.1). Taxonomy (NCBI): domain Bacteria; kingdom Pseudomonadati; phylum Bacteroidota; class Bacteroidia; order Bacteroidales; family Bacteroidaceae; genus Bacteroides; species Bacteroides coprosuis. The sequence goes on along the minus strand of CM001167.1, from coordinate 103,987 downwards.
GATGTTGACTGGAAGAAGATTCAGGACATGTTCGACAAACAACATGAATGGATGACCACTCAGATGCAGAAGCATATCCGTGAGGTCAATCAAATGTTTTATGAAGAACGTAGAAGGGTTCAGGAAAGGTACAAGGAGTACGACGGAACCTACCTCGGACACTATGTGCAGTATTTCTTCTGGTTCTTCTTTGTCCTTGGACTCGTTATTTTCGGCTTGGCTATCTTCCTGATGCTCGACAGTCACTACCACTGGACGAAGTAATCTAATGTTTATACCCTCCAAAATCCCTACGAAACTTGGCATAGTCTAAGTTTGTAGGGATATTTTTTTTCTTGAAAACGTCATTTTCTTGAAAATGTGCACTATTGCCCGTTGTGGGAGCCAGATAGCATGAGTAACTTTGCACCGTCAAAATAAACGAGTGTAAACCTAATTGTTATAAAGTAAGCATTCCGTAAACCACGTATAGATGGTTATGGAATACTTTTTATATAGTCCGCTAAATGGGAATTTACAATTCTGATATACTTCAGATGTAGGTTGCCGTTTCTAAAGCAATATAAAGTTTGTTTAAACTATGGTTGGCATTGTTCAAGCCTTTGGCTTCATATCCATTTGTATCCAAAATGTCACCTGTTTCAAAAAAAGCATACAACTTCAAATTGTAGAAGTCGCACACAGATTGAACTCCAGCCAATTCCATTTCTACAGCGATGCACCCTTCTTCCATACGTTTGCGTACAAGTCCTTTTGTTTCTCTGATCATCGAATCTGTCGTCCATATTTTACCTGTAATATATGGTACAGATAATTTGTCGAAAATTATGGAAAGTTCCTTGCTTGCGGCTATATCAATATAGTCGGATGGTGCTGCAAAATAATATGAACACCCGTCCCCTCTGTAACTTTGTGTCGGTATGATAAATCTACCTTGTGTGGTTGTACGGTCAAGACTGCCACAGGAACCGAACATAATGAACTTTGATGCTCCAGTTAGCCAGCTTGCAAGATGACATTGAGAGGATGCTACTGCTGAACCTATTCCTGACAGGTAGAAAGTTATCGTAACTCCTTTATAAGTTGTTTTATAGATATGCGTATCGCCATTGCAAGCCGGCATAGTTGCAATAATTTCAGATTCGTAGGAATCAAGTAAATGCCGATGAATCTCCTTCGAGAATATTATCAGGCATATATCTGCAAAATCTCCACGTCTGCCGTAGAAATCAAACAGATTGATCATTGGTTCAGTTTCAATATCATAACTATCAGTAATCATAGCATATTGAATCAGATGTGAGTTTTATATTGCTCCGGTATCTCAAGATTGAAAGTTCTGCATAATAACAGGACGTCGTGGACATCATTTTCATCGTATTCATATCCAAGATGGAACTGTACCTGTGCCTCCGGGTTTATGCATGTTACCTCAATATTCCCGATATTTCCTTTACCTGAGAAAGTTTCGCTTGGGAAAGTGTATCCGTCATATAGAATTCCATCTTCGACATATTCGAAACAATGCAGATCGATTATTCTTCCGTTGTCATCTTTCCAGACAGTATGGCTATCGGTCGTATAGTCCATTACAACTTCTCTGTATCCCTTCCAGGTAATCACGGATATGGCCTTACCATAGTCTTTCTTCTCTACGAACAGATCGATGTCGTTATGTATTCTTGTTTCTCTGCCTATAAGTGCATCGACACCCCAACCGCCGTCCAGAAACACCTTTACAGATGCTTCAGACAGCATTTCAAGAATCTCACATGCATCAAAATAAGTGACCATAAAATTGCAATTAAAATAAACTTTGGTGCAAAGTTAATAAAATTCCGTGAGACTAAAGAGACTTATACGTAGAAAGTTAAACATACAACTGTATTTTCGCAGAAAATACTATAAAATGCCACCTGAAAAGCCCACTTTTCGTGCACATTTTTCCAACTAAAGCCATTTTTTCAACCTGATTGCTGAAACGACAATAAGGTTCACAATACCTGATTTTGCACCTTCAGGAACGCAGCACAAAATGATAGAAAATGAAAATTTCCGTTCATTTCCGTGTTAAGATATGTTAAGCAGATGTTTTCATTTTGGGGTTTTTGAAATTTTTGTTTCCAGTTTGTTTCTTTTGGTACTTTTTGCTTTTTGGGAGTGTTGATATTCAGCACTTTACAATTCGGAAGCAGATTCTAAATAAAAGTTTTATTCTATTGATTTAAGAATTTAATGTGGTTTTCTGAATTTATTTAAATGAAGATACTTAGTTGTATCGTTATAAAAGAGGGTGTGGCTAAGTGGATAATGACTATACAAAAAAAACAGAAAGAGGTTAGTTCTTTCTGCTTTTTAATATTGTTATTCTTTTTTGTTTAGAAGGCATATCCAAAACCCATATTCAGATAGATGGGATACATATTGAAGGTGACAGTATCAAAATCCTTCTTAAAGATATTGTTTAATCCCCAATTAAGGTCGGCATATACATTGAGATGTCTGAATGCTCTCCACTCAGCACCAAACTGCAATCCCCATTGAAATCTTCTTAAATCGTCAGAGAAATCGTATGTAGCCGTACTACCGTCTTTAAATTCCACTTTTGGGCCAGTAGGGTCATCTTCTCTCAAATAGCCATCGTAAACATGACCTGAGAAATCTCTTTCTAATACGTAAGAGAAGTAAGGTCCTAATTTAAGGTTCACACGTTTTGATACTTTATATCCTGCCAATAGAGGTAGCGTGATATATGAGTTTCTGAACTTTGTTTTCACATTACCTGTCCATTGTCCTTTTATTTCTTCTCCACCGTCACCAATGATTTCCATACCATAGTTTTTTACCGTAGCATCAGTTTTCATGGCTTTAGTATCTAGAGTTAGACCAAAGATAAATCCCCATCTATCATTTTGTCCAAACCATTTGGAGATTTCTGTACCAAGAGATAGAGCTAAGTCTGGTCTGTAGCTATTTATTTCTCTAATTTCGGAAGGCAAAGGAAGAGGAGATGTCCCCCCAATGTTAATACCTCCTTTAACTTCGTATTCTAATCCTTTTAAGGCAGACCATATGATACCCCAGTTACGGTCCTTTTGTGCATAGATATTTACCGAGCTAAAAACAGCTAGTAAAAGCAATATATGTTTATAATATCTTTTCATGACTCTAAAATTTAATATTCTTCAGCAATTAATTCTACTTCATCTACATAAAGAGTACTTCCTACAGCACCACTAAAGTGTGCACCATTTTTGCTAGAGGTAAATACAATTGCTATTTTATATTTTCCTTCTTTTAGCTTTTGAGGATCAATTGTTCTGCCTTCTATATATTTGAAATCAAAGTTGAATTCAGTCCACATGTTTTTAGTTGTAGCAGGAAGATCTTCTCTAGCTATAGCTATAATATTTGGAACATGAATATAATCAAGTGAATTGCTGCCATCTAATGTTTCTAAATTGTCATCTGTTTCATAGAATACGCCATAGATGTCTGCTTCGTCTATCTTACCTGCAACGGGTTTGCCATCGTCCTTGTACGTTTCACCTGGGGTATATTGATACCATCCTTTTAGTTGGAGAGGCTTTTGATTAAATGGTAGGCCAAACTTAGTAGCCTCAAGTGGTTTGCCTACGGCTTCAAGCACATTGAATTGACCTAAGAATAAGTTTCCTGCAGCAATTGGCATCTTGTTTATACTACCAAAGAATCCTGTATCTCTAGTGGTTAATTTTGCACAGTTATTTGTATAGCCCTGAGCTACTTGTACTGTCGGGAAGTCTTCTGGTGTTTTGGGCATACCAGTCAGCGAATATCCACTATTTCCACTAGCCCATCTTAAAACCTCTTGCCCTTTGAAAACTTCAATGAAGGTATGATATTTCCCTTTTCCATCGTCTGAAGAAAGAGTTTCGAAAGAATATTTAGTGGGTAAATCAGTTTTTATTACTGAAATTATATAGTTCTTATTCCAGTTTTTGTCTTCTGATGTAACCGTGTAGGTAATAGGATTTGTAAAATCTTGAGTAATCCCACTAGCTGGTTCAATGGTAGCACCAGGAGTAAGAGTAAATTCTGGAGTGATTTTAGTAATATCAGCATGTTTATGAACCATAATCATCACACTGTATTTTCCTATTTCGTCGTTGTTAACAAGAGCAGTTTTTAAAATATCAGGTTCTCTTATCGTACATGCTGTGATATCTGCTTCAGCATTAGGTTCTTCACTTTTTATACATGCACTGACAATCAGTACAAAAGATAAGCAAAGCAGGGTTCGGAATAATTTCATTTTAGACAATTATTAATGTTAATACCATACAAAGGTAATGTTCCTTTTTTTATAAACATAAATACGGTAGATAAAAGTAACGTTTAATATCTTAATGCCTAAAATACAGACCTTTGAATGTTCTAATCTGAATGATTTTTGCTCAAGGAATGAGGTATAAAAATTGATATAATATGATAATAATGATTACATTTGCTTTAACCAAAATCAGGTAGTTATGACGAACTTAGATAGGATCAAAATTATCGAACTTATTAAAAGGGAGGTAGTTCCAGCGATTGGTTGTACTGAGCCGATTGCTGTAGCCTTATGTGTAGCAAAAGCGAAAGAAATTTTGGGGACTAAACCTAACAAAATCGAAGTGTTTCTTAGTGCAAACATGTTGAAAAATGCTATGGGCGTGGGTATTCCTAGTACTCACGAGATAGGTCTTCCAATTTCTATTGCTTTAGGGGTAATTATAGGTAAGTCCGAATACGGGCTTGAAGTACTTAAAGATAGTACCCCCGAAGCCGTGGCAGAAGCAAGTCAGTACATTAAAGATACCGATATAAACATCGAGTTAAAAAAAGAAAGCTGTGATAAGCTATATATTGAAGTGAGGGCCTATAATGGAGATGAATCTGCAAAGGCTATTATTTCAGGCAATCATACGCATTTCGTTTACTTATCAAAGAATGCAGAAGTACTTTTCAATGCTGAAAGTTCAAGTTCTGCACAAGAAAATGAGGAGGATGTAAAACTTAACCTTCGTTGCATTTATGATTTTGCAACTACTGAATCCTTTGAGAATATCCGTTTTATTTTAGAAGCTGGCAAAGTGAATAAAGCCGCAGCTGAATTTGCCTTTGATAAGAATTATGGTCACTCCATTGGGCGTATGCTACTAACAGGCAGTAAGAGCAATCTAATAGGCGAGAGTGTGTACACTAAGGTGCTATCTTATACCTCTGCTGCATGTGATGCTCGTATGGCTGGAGCTATGGTGAAAGTGATGAGTAATTCGGGCAGTGGCAATCAAGGTATTTCTGCTACTCTACCTGTAGTAGTTTATGCAGAAGAAATGGGTAAATCGGAAGAAGACTTAGCTAGGGCATTAATCTTGAGCCATCTTACTGCAATTTATATCAAACAAAGTTTGGGTAGATTATCAGCACTATGTGGGTGTGTTGTCTCCGGTACTGGGTCGAGTTGTGGTATAACTTATCTAATGGGAGGTGGTTATAAAGAAGTATGTTATTCCATTCAAAATATGATTGCAAACATAACAGGGATGCTTTGTGATGGTGCTAAGCCTAGTTGCTCCTTAAAAGTGGCAACAGGTGTTTCTACTGCAATGCTCTCTGCGATGATGGCTATGGATGGTAAATATGTAACCTCTGCAGAAGGTATTGTTGATGAAGATGTGGATAAAACAATACGAAATTTAACTCGCATTGGTTCATCTGGAATGCTCGAAACAGATAAGATTGTTCTAGATATTATGACGAATAAATAATGAACGTCGATAGGATAAAAATAAAAGGAGAGATTGAAAAATCTCTCCTTTTATTTTGCTGATTAAAGTCAATTAATATTAGCAACAGCCGCTACCGCAACCACCACTATTGCATCCACAGCCTCCTTCATTATCTGAAGAGCCACATCCACAATCGTCCGATGAACCACAGCCACAACCACAACCACCGCCTTCGCCAGTGATCATATTAACCATACCTTGAATTTCTTCTGTAGTAGCAGGTCTTGTTTCAACAACGCTACCTTCGAATACGATGTCACTACCAGCTAGTGGGTGATTCATATCCATAACAACGATATCGTCTTTTACTTCAAGTACAGCACCGTTTAGAGTACGACCATCTTCATCCATAAGAGGAACAATGTTACCTGGGAAGATGTGTTCGTTGTCAAACTTTCCATCTACTTCAAAGATATGTTTTGGTAATTCAAGAACATGTTCTTCGTTATAGTCACCATAAGCTTGATCTTTAGTCAAAGTAAGAGAAAAGCTTTCTCCTTTTTTCAAATCTTTTACTCCAAGTTCAAATGCTGGAAGAGTTGTTCCTAAATCAGAGATAAACTGGAATGGGCGGTCAATTGTCGCCTCTTCAATCATCTCTTTATTACCATCTTCTAGTGCATATAATTTGTATGCTACTGCAATATACTTATTATCAGTAATAGCCATTGAAATCAATTTTTAAGTTAAAGAATAGAGTACTAACAGAGTAGTACGTATAAAGTTTGGCAAAGATAGGAATAAATTTAAGTTTCTTTCTTCTGAGTAGTACATTTAACGATTTAAAGTAGAAGTATTAGTCTTTTAAAATAAATAGAAACAAAATTTATCGAGCGGCAGTAAGTCGATAACTTCTATTTAGAGTATCTTTGCCAATTCTTAATGGACTAAATGAACTATGATGGATAATGATAAGAAAATAGGTTCATACAAATATGTTGCCGAACCATTTCATGTTGACTTCTCAGGCAAGTTAACGTTAGGAGTATTGGGGAATCATTTATTAAACTGTGCAGGCTTTCACTCCTCAGAAAGAGGTTTTGGTATAGCTAAGCTAAACGAAGATAACTATACTTGGGTACTTTCACGGTTAGCAATTGAGTTGGATGATTTGCCTTATCAATATGAGAATTTCACAATACAGACATGGGTAGAGAATGTTTATCGCTTATTTACAGATAGAAATTATGCGATATATGATAAAGACGATAAATGTATTGGCTATGCACGCTCTGTGTGGGCAATGATTAATCTAAATACTCGTAAACCAGCTAATTTAATAGAACTTCACGGTGGTGATATTAGTCAATATATAGTAGATAAGCCTTGTCCTATTGATAAGCCTTCTCGAATAAAAGTATCTACGACTACACCCATAACTCACTTAGAAGCGAAATATACGGACATAGATATAAATGGACATGTAAATAGTGTATGTTATATCGAACATATATTAGACCTGTTTCCTCTGGAAAAATTCAAATATCAAGGTGTGAAGAGATTTGAAATGGCATACGTGGCAGAAAGTTATTATGGTGATAAGCTAAGCTTTTATGTTGATGCTGTAGATGAGATAGAATATCATATTGAAGTAAAACGAAATGACGAACAAGTAGTTTGTCGATCTAAAATTATTTTTAACACTAAAAAATAATAGAGAAAAATTTATAGATTTAAATAGGGCAGATAAGCTTAAATGGGCTTATCTGCTTTTTTTGTGTAATAAAAAAAGAATTTGGCAAATAATTACAACTTACAAAAGCCTTAAATGCTTAAACATAAATCAAATAGCAAGTGTTAATAAACTGAACAACGATATAAAAACCTTAAGTATGGTACATGATATTGAAATGATACGCAACTTCTATAAAGCGTATCCCAGTAAAATTGCCAAAGTAAGATCGGTTTTGAATAGACCTTTAACCTTGGCTGAGAAAATAATTTATGTTCATCTCTTTAAAGATGAAGATCTTAAGAATTATGAGAGGGGAGTGGATTACGTGAACTTTAGACCTGATAGAGTTGCTATGCAAGATGCTACTGCTCAGATGGCTCTTCTCCAATTTATGAATGCTGGCAAAGAGAAAGTGGCAGTTCCCTCAACGGTACATTGTGACCACTTGATTCAGGCTTATCAAGGTTCCAAAAAAGATTTACAGATAGCGAATAAGACAAATGGAGAAGTGTATGATTTCTTACGTGATGTTTCTTCTCGCTATAATATTGGCTTTTGGGAGCCTGGTTCGGGTATTATACACCAAATTGTACTTGAAAACTACGCTTTCCCAGGTGGAATGATGGTTGGAACAGACTCTCATACTCCCAATGCTGGAGGTCTAGGGATGGTTGCCATTGGTGTGGGTGGTGCAGATGCTGTTGATGTAATGACTGGTATGGAATGGGAATTAAAAATGCCAAAACTTATTGGGGTTAAGCTAATAGGCAAACTGAATGGTTGGGCTGCTCCAAAAGATGTTATTCTGAAACTAGCTGGGATACTTACTGTTAAAGGAGGAACCAATGCCATTATAGAATATTTTGGTGAAGGCACTAAATCCTTGTCTGGTACTGGTAAAGGCACAATTTGTAATATGGGTGCTGAAGTAGGCGCAACTACATCTTTATTCCCCTATGATGATAGAATGGGTGTGTATTTGAATGCTACTAATAGAGAAGAAGTAGCTAAGCTTGCTAATACTGTAGAAAAAGATCTTCGTCCAGATCCAGAAGTTGAGGCTGATCCTGAAAAATATTATGATCGAGTTATAGAGATAGATTTATCTCAATTAGAACCTTATATAAATGGTCCATTTACACCAGATGCTGCTACTCCAATATCTGAGTTTGCAGAAAAAGTAAAGAAAAATGATTATCCTCGAAAGATGGAAGTGGGTTTGATAGGTTCTTGTACTAACTCTTCTTATGAAGATATTACAAGAGCTGTATCGGTTGCTAAACAAGCTGTAAACAAAGGAATTAAGGTGGCTTCTCCATTTATTGTAAATCCAGGGTCTGAAAAGATTAGAGCTACTATCGAGCGAGATGGAATGCTGGATGTTTTTGATAAAGTGGGAGCTACAATAATGGCAAATGCTTGTGGACCTTGTATTGGTCAGTGGAAACGTCATACTGATGACCCTACACGCAAAAACTCTATAGTAACTTCTTTCAATAGAAATTTTGCTAAACGTGCAGATGGCAATCCAAATACTCATGCTTTTGTTGCTTCACCAGAGCTAGTTACTGCATTGACGATTGCTGGTGATTTATGTTTTAATCCTCTTACTGATAAATTGAAAAACGATAAAGGAGAATTGGTGAAACTAGAAGAACCTAGTGGATACGAATTGCCTCCAAAAGGATTTGAAGATGGTAGTGCTGGTTATACTGCGCCCACAGGAGCTAAAAAAGAAATTAATGTGGCTTCGGATTCTCAACGTTTACAGTTGCTTCAACCTTTCCCTAAATGGAATGGTGGCGATTTGGTAGATATGCCTCTTCTTATTAAAGCAAAAGGAAAATGTACTACAGACCATATTTCTATGGCTGGTCCTTGGTTAAGATTTAGAGGACATCTTGAAAATATATCTGATAACATGCTTATGGGTGCTATAAATGCATTCAATGATGAAGCTAATAAAGTATGGAATCAACTAACCTCTACTTATGAGACAGTTTCGGGTACTGCGAAACAATACAAGGCTAAAGAGATTTCTTCAATTGTTGTAGCCGAAGATAACTATGGTGAAGGCTCAAGTAGAGAGCATGCTGCTATGGAACCTCGTTTCTTAAATGTAAAAGCTATTCTAGCTAAGAGTTTTGCTCGTATTCACGAAACCAACTTAAAGAAACAGGGGATGCTTGCTATTACATTTATAAATCCTGCAGATTATAATAAGATTCAAGAAAAAGACAAATTGTCTATTATCGGATTAAAAGATTTCGCTCCTAATAAGAATCTGAAAGTAGTGGTAACTCATACAGATGGTTCAAAAGATGAATTTGAAGTTCAACATACCTATAACCAACAGCAGATTGAATGGTTCCGTGCTGGATCTGCATTAAACGCTAGATAACTATGAATAAAATAACTAAAGATAAAAAAGGGAAACTTATTGTTCCTGATAAACCAATTATTCCCTTTATAATGGGAGATGGAGTAGGAGCAGAGATAACTCCAGTAATGCAAAAAGTAATTGATGCAGCCATTCAAAAAGCTTATAGCAACAAACGTGCTATTGAGTGGAAAGAAGTACTTGCTGGAGAAAAAGCTTTTAACCAAACTGAATCTTGGTTACCTGATGAAACATTAGATGCTTTTAGGGAGTATTTAGTGGGTATTAAGGGACCTTTAACCACTCCTATCGGTGGAGGTATTCGTTCACTAAATGTGGCATTAAGACAAACTCTCGACTTATATGTTTGCTTACGCCCAGTAAGGTGGTTTAAGGGTATTGAATCTCCAGTTAAGGCTCCTTGGCTTGTAGATATGCATATCTTCAGAGAAAATACAGAAGATATCTATGCTGGTATTGAGTGGGAGGCAGGCACTCCAGAAGCAAAGAAGTTTTATGATTTCATTCACAATGAAATGGGTGTAACCAAAGTGCGTTTTCCAGAGACTTCCTCTTTTGGTATAAAACCTGTTTCAAAAGAAGGAACAGAACGCTTAGTGAGAGCAGCTTGTCAATATGCTATTGATCATGAATTACCAACTGTTACTTTAGTACACAAAGGGAATATAATGAAGTTTACTGAAGGTGGATTCCGTAAATGGGGTTATGAGTTAGCCGAAAGAGAATTTGGTGATGCTATTGCTTCAGGTAAACTCACTATTAATGATAATATCGCAGATGCATTTTTGCAAAACACTTTAACTAAGCCTAAAAACTATAGTGTTATTGCTACATTAAACCTAAACGGTGACTATATATCCGATCAATTGGCTGCGATGGTAGGAGGTATAGGTATCGCTCCAGGTGCAAATATAAATTACGATACTGGTTATGCTATTTTTGAAGCAACCCATGGTACTGCTCCAGCCATTGCTGGTCAAAATAAGGTGAATCCATGTTCTATTATTTTATCAGCAGTGATGATGCTTGAATATATGGGATGGCAAGAAGCCGCAGACTTAGTTGTTAAAGTACTTGAACAAAGTTTTGAAGCAAGTAGAGCAACCTATGACTTAGCTCGATTTATGGAAAATAGCGTTCAATTAACTACAACGGATTTCGGTGACGAGTTAGTTAAACGAATCAAGGATTTGTAATTTAATTTAAACTGGTAACTATGAAAGATGAATTTTTAATTTACAAGCTTTCAGAAAAGATGAAAGATTGTGCCAAGATTGATAATGACCTATTCAAAAAATATGATGTAAAACGAGGCTTACGTAACGATGACGGTACAGGAGTCTTAGTTGGATTAACCAGAATAGGTAATGTTGTAGGTTATGAAAGGATTGAAGGGGGAGGCATGAAGCCTATTCCTGGAAAGCTTTTCTATAGAGGATATGATGTTGAAGATTTAGCACATGGGGTGATGGCTGATAAGCGCTTTGGGTTTGAGGAGGTAGCTTATTTGCTCTTATCGGGAGATTTGCCTGATAGAGATGAATTGGAAGATTTTAGAAAGCTATTGGTAGATAATACAGCTTTGGAGCATAAAACATTTATGAACATATTAGAACTAGAAGGCTCTAATATTATGAATATTTTGGCTCGTAGTGTTCTCGAATTATATACGTTTGATGAAAATCCTGATGATACTTCTCGTGATAACTTGATGCGCCAAAGTATTAACTTGATAGCTAAATTCCCCACCATTATAGCATATGCCTATAATATGTTGAGACACGCTACCTTTGGTCGTTCATTACACGTAAGGCACCCTAGAGAAGAATTAAGTTTAGCAGCAAACTTTTTGTATATGCTAATGAAAGACTTCACTGAGTTGGATGCTCGTACATTAGATTTATTACTCATGTTGCACGCTGAACACGGTGGTGGTAACAACTCTACATTCTCAGTACGTGTAACATCATCAACGGGTACAGATACTTACTCTGCTATTGCTGCTGGTATAGGCTCCTTAAAAGGACCTCTTCATGGTGGTGCCAATATACAAGTTGTGGATATGTTCCATCACTTACAAGAAAACATAACCAACTGGTCGGATATCAAAGAAATTGATGCATACTTTGAACGCATGTTGCGTAAAGAAGTATACAATAAGAGTGGTCTTATTTACGGTATTGGCCATGCTGTGTATACCATTTCAGATCCAAGAGCTTTATTGTTAAGAGAATTGGCTAGAGATTTGGCTAAGGAAAAAGGAAGAGAAAAAGAATTTGCATTCCTTGAGCTGCTTGAAGATCGAGCGATTAAGACTTTTGCTAGAGTAAAAGCAAATGGAAAGACAGTTTCAAGTAATGTGGACTTCTATTCAGGTTTCGTATATGAAATGATAGGATTACCTCATGAAATCTATACTCCATTATTTGCTATGGCTCGTATCGTAGGATGGTGTGCTCATAGAAATGAAGAATTAAACTTCCAAGGTAAACGTATTATCCGTCCTGCTTATAAGACAGTTGTTACTGATCAAGATTATGTTCCTTTAAGTAGGAGATAAGTTTTTTTATACTCTCTCTCAACAATGGGCTATCTATTTTTTAGGTAGCCCATTTTATATTTCTGTTAATGAGCAAACCTCTTTTAAACTGTTAGCGAGATGGCGTATTTTAAGAGGAAAGATAGTATACTTTGACACCGACATGTAATCGTCATGTCGGTGTCAGAGTGTTCTCATGTCGGTGTCAAAGTCATATTCTTAAAGGGGTGAAATAACCCCGCAATGCCTTGTCTTTCTTCTACAAATTAAGAGTACATAAGGCGATATTAGTGTATTCTTACCTATTAGAGTAATACCTCTTGTTTTCTGTAAGTATAGACTTCGATAAATCAGTCTTGATTAAAATTTAAAAAAGAAAAAGGACTCATCTATTAAAAGACAAGTCCTTATCATATTATAATATTTGATTCAGTATGATTAGATAGAAAGTTCAGCAAGTACTTGCACTAACTCTTCTTTTATCGGTTTATCATTCTTTATAGCTTTTCTAAAAGGAACATAAACTACTTCATCATTTTCTATACCAATCATTACATTGTGATAACCTTCCATAAGGGCATCAATAGCTGCTACACCCAAGCGACTAGCTAAGATACGATCGTTGGCACTTGGACTACCACCACGTTGTAAGTGGCCCAGAATAGTAACACGTACATCATATTGAGGATATTCATTTTTAACGCGTTCAGCTAAGTGCATTGCTCCACCTGTTAGTTCGCTTTCTGCTACAAGTACGATACTACTTGTTTTAGATTTTCTAAATCCACGACTAATTAAAGCTTCTAATTGGTCATCTTTTGTGCTGAATTCTGGTATAATAGCAGCTTCTGCTCCAGCAGCAATAGCTCCATTGAGAGCTAAGAAACCTGCGTCACGTCCCATCACTTCAACAAAGAATAGTCTTTCGTGAGATGAGGCTGTATCTCTAATTTTATCCACAGCATCAAGTATAGTATTCAAGGCTGTATCATAACCTATGGTAATATCTGTACCAAATAAGTCGTTATCAATAGTGCCAGGTAGTCCGATGCAAGGCAGATTGTATTCCTGAGCAAAAATTCTAGCTCCGCTAAGAGAACCATCACCACCGATTACAATAAGAGCATCGATGCCTTCTTTTTGAATGTTTTCATAAGCTTGTTTTCTTCCTTCTTCGGTTTTGAACTCCTTGCATCTTGCTGTTTTAAGGATAGTTCCACCCATTTGGATGATGTTACTAACATCTTCACTCTTGAATTCTTTGATTTCTCCGGTAACCAGACCTTTGTATCCTCTATATATCCCTTTGACTTTGAGCCCTTTATATACAGCTGCACGGGTAATAGCACGTATAGCTGCATTCATTCCTGGTGCATCACCACCAGAGGTTAGTATCCCTACACACTGAATAGTTTTCATTACGATTTGCTTTTTAAAGTAGTTCCTACAAAGATAGAAAAAAGGGGGTTAATTCTCCTTTTTTGATAAAAATCAAACGTCTTAAATAATAAATAAAGTTAAAATCTATTACTCTTTATTTTGGATAAAATTTAAAACCTCTTCCATTAGCCATTTTGGTGTAGAAGTTGCCCCGCAAATACCAATAGATTTTGCATCTTTAAGTAAATCTAAATTGATTTCCTCAACCCCATCTATAAAATGAGTATTTTCATTCATCTTTTTACATTCATTGAATAGTATTTTCCCATTGGAGCTTTTTTTACCACTAACAAAGAAAATAAGATCATGTGAAGATGCAAAGTTCTTAATATTAGGAATTCGGTTTGCTACCTGCCTACAGATTGTATCAAAGAATTTAAATGTAGCATTTGGAGAAATATGCTCTTCAATATAGGCTACAATTTTTTGGAATTCATCAAGAGATTTCGTCGTCTGAGAATAAAGGCGAATATCTCTATTGAAATTAAGTTGTTTGGCTTCTTCTAAACTTTCTATGACGATGGCTTCTCCTTCTGTTTGCCCTACTAGACCTAAAACTTCAGCGTGACCATTTTTCCCATAAATTACAATTTGTTTGTCTTTTTCTTCTTCTGTATCATTCTCTTTCTTTATTTTTTTCTGAAGTCTTAGAACAACAGGGCAAGTAGCGTCAATTATTGTAATATTATTTTTTTTAGCCAACTCATAAGTTGATGGTGGTTCGCCATGTGCTCTTAAAAGTACTGTCGCATCTTTTAATTTTTCGAATTGACTGTGGTCTATCGATATTAATCCCATTTTTTTTAGGCGCTCTACCTCTTTGCTATTATGGACGATATCTCCTAGACAGTATAGCTTATTACCTTCAGCTAGAACCTGTTCTGCTTTAGTGATGGCTGTGACAACTCCAAAACAGAAGCCAGAGCCTTTATCTATTTCTATTTGTGCCATAAAATATTAAGTAATAATGTTGTTAACTTTGAGAAGCTACTCGTGCAAATTGTTGAAGTAACCACTCTTTTTGTTCGGCAATTGTTAAACTGCTATTGTCTAGAACAAGTGCGTCGTCTGCTTGTTTAAGTGGACTCACTTTTCTATTTTGGTCGATATAGTCTCTTTCTTCAATGTTTTTTAATATTTCATTAAAATCAGCCTTCCCTGTTTTTGCTATCATTTCATCGTATCTGCGTTGAGCTCTCACTTGTGGTGTAGCAGTTACAAATATTTTAAGTTCGGCATTAGGAAAAACAGTTGTTCCTATATCTCTTCCATCCATGACAATTCCTTTATTCTTACCCATAGCCTGCTGTTGCTTCACCATCTCCTCTCTCACAAAGTCTATTGCAGCAATAGGACTTACTCGTTGAGAAACTTCCATAGAGCGAATTTCTTTCTCTACTAACTGGTTGTTTAAGTAAGTTTCAGGAGTTTTTGTTTCGGGGTTTAGTTTAAAACTAATTATCATTGATGGAAGTAATTCTTTTAATAGAGAAGTATCTATTTCATTATTACTATCGAATATGTTATTTTGAAGAGCAAACAATGTGGTAGCTCTGTACATTGCGCCACTATCTATATAGATATAACCTATTTCTCGAGCTAAATCTTTAGCCATCGTACTTTTACCGCATGATGAAAATCCATCTACAGCAATAGTTATCTTCTTCATAATTGATTATGTTTGGATTAGCGTAAAATATATCTGTTTTACTTCGAATATATGTCCAAAGATACAGTAATATTTAATTTTAATAGCTTATAGACATTCTAAATAACGGAAAACTATATCAGTTTATTTCTTAATAAATGTAAAAATAGAGCTATTAATAAGATAATCTACAATATAAAAATGACATATAAATGAAATAATCCTATATTTGCGAATACATAAAGTTGATCACATTTTATTAACAAACATAATATGGAAGTAAAAAAATCCCCTAAAGCGGACTTGGAGCCAAGAAAATCAACTTGGCACATTCTAGGTTATGTTATCGTTCTTGCGTTGCTATTCGTTTCTTTCGAGTGGTCTAAACGCGATATAAAGATCGATACAAGCCAGGCCGTAGCAGACATCTCGTTCGAGGAGGATATCATGCCTATTACAGAGCAAGATAATACCCCTCCTCCACCACCACCACCAGCGGAAGTACCGCCACAGGTGACAGAAATCCTTAACGTTGTTGATGACGATGAAGATGTTGCTGATGTACAAATCGCAACAAATGAGGATTTAGGTCAAAAAGTGGAAGTGAAACAATTCGTAGCTCCTACAGTCATTGAAGAAGCAGCACCTCAAGAAGAAGAAATCTTCGTTGTGGTTGAAGAAATGCCCGAACCTCCAGGAGGTATTGCAGAGCTGATGAAATTCTTGGGTAAGAATATTAAATACCCAACTATTGCTCAGGAAAATGGTATTCAAGGACGTGTAGTTGTAGAGTTCGTCGTTAATAGAGACGGAACAATTGTGGATCCTAAAGTTGTGCGTGGGGTTGACCCTTCATTAGACAAAGAAGCTATCCGTGTGATCATGTCTATGCCTAAGTGGAAACCAGGTAAACAAGGTGGTAAAACAGTACGTGTTAAATATACAGTACCAGTAACATTTAGATTAAAATAATCTTATATAGATAAAAAAGGCTGCCTAGCTGCAGCCTTTTTTTTTGAAGTACGATACTTATGAAAACTACATCTGATTTAAAATCATTAGTAAACAATTACTTAAAGTCTCTTAACGAAAAGAAAGATCCTAAAAATCTTTATGAGCCAATACATTATGTATTGTCAATAGGAGGGAAGAGAATTCGTCCTATTCTTATGCTATTGGCTTATCAGTTGTATAAAGATGATTTAGAAAAGACTCTTCCTGCTGCTTGTGCAATAGAGGTTTATCATAACTTCACATTGCTACATGATGATTTAATGGATAAATCTGATTTAAGAAGAAATAAGCCAACAGTGCATAATGTTTGGAATGCCAATACAGCTATTCTATCAGGAGATGCTATGCTTATTTTATCCTATCATTTATTGGCAAAAGCTCCTCAAGAAAACTTGTCCGCTGTTTTAAATGAATTTAATAAGGTTACATTAGAAATATGCGAAGGTCAGCAGTATGATATTGAATTTGAAACTAAAAACAGTGTAAAAGCTGAAGATTATTTAGATATGATTCGATTGAAAACAGCTGTATTATTAGCAAGTAGCATTAAAATGGGTGCTATTATAGCAGGAGCATCTGATGAAGATACGAATCTATTGTATGATTTTGGACTAAATGTAGGTTTAGCATTCCAACTTCAAGATGATTACTTAGATGTATATGGTGATCCTAAAGTTTTTGGAAAACAGACAGGAGATGATATTGTAAGTAATAAAAAAACATATATGCTTATTCAAGCATGTAATAGGGCTACCGGTAAAGTCAAAGAAGACTTGGAAATATGGATTGATACCAAAGAATTTAATTCAGAGAAGAAGATTAAAGCCATTACAGAGATTTATAATGAATTGGGAATAGATGAGATTTGTAAGCAGAAAATGAATGAATATTATGATAAAGCATTAAATTCTTTATCTTTAGTATCAGTTTCTGATGATAAGAAAAAGCTACTCCAAGATCTTGCTGCTAAATTAATGATTAGAAATATTTGATAATATTTTGACAAAATTATTATTTTAGGAAGATTATGGATTTTATAGACTCTCATGCTCATCTTTATCAAGAAGATTTTGATTCGGATTTAGAAACAGTGATAAGTAATGCTCAAGAAATAGGAGTTTCTCAGGTTTTATTACCAAACATTGATTCTTTGTCTATAGATAGGTTGTTGCGTGTGTGCGATCGTTATCCCGATTATTTAAAACCAATGATGGGTTTGCACCCAACATCTGTTAAAGAGAACTACCAAGAAGAGCTAGAGCTAATTCATAAAGAATTGACTTTAGATAGGAGTCGATTTATTGCAATAGGAGAAGTAGGACTAGATTTTTATTGGGATATAAGCTTTAAAAAAGAGCAAATACTTGCTTTTGAAAAACAATTAAACTGGTCTTTAGAAGAAGATTTACCGGTCGTTATTCATGCTCGTAATGCTTATTCAGAAATAGAAGAAATTTTGAATAAACCTGAGTTTGAAAATACGAGAGGTGTTATTCATAGTTTTTCAGGAGAGGAAAAAGACTTAGATCGATTTTTACCTCTTAAAAATTGGATGATTGGGATTAATGGAATAGTAACTTTTAAAAACTCTAATCTTTCTAAATTTATAAAAAAAATACCCTTAGATAGATTGTTGATTGAAACAGATTCACCTTATTTAGCTCCAGTTCCCTTTAGAGGTCGTAGAAATGAGAGTGCGTATGTTTTTCATGTAATTAGAAAATTAGCTGAAATTTATAATATTTCACTAGAAAGAATGGCAGATCAAACAAAAATGAATACCTTTAATCTGTTTGCATTATAAATCGGCAAGAAAGTTTTTAAAGTTTATTAATTTATAGAACAGTAGCTATATAATATCTCCTAATAATAGGGAGATGATAAAAAAAAAGAATACATTTGTAACTAAAATATATTTTAAGCTGGGCATTTTCCTCTTAGGATATTGAATTTTTGAAAAACAGAAGAGAGGAGAGATGCTCGAGTGGCTGAAGAGGCACGCCTGGAAAGCGTGTATACGCCAAAAGTGTATCGCGGGTTCGAATCCCGCTCTCTCCGCGAATTAGATAACTAAATTAAATCAACAAAAAGTAAATATTAAATTAATTAATTAATCTTAAAAATTAGACACACAATGAAAAAGTTATTTGCAATTGTTGCTGTTGTTGGAGCTATGGCTTTTGGCTCTTCTCAGCTAGCTCAAGCACAAGATGCTGCAGAGGCTCAAACTGAACAAGCAACTCCTTCAAATGATGCTGTTGCTCAAGCAGACGCAGCTGTTGATGATTTCGTAGTTGAAGGTAGCCTTCACAAAGAATTAAAAACAAAGTTTATTGAAGGTGATGCTTTCTTTATGAGTTTAGTAGCTATCGCTCTAGTTATTGGTTTAGCTTTCTGTATTGAAAGAATCATTTACCTAAGCTTAGCTGAAATCAACACAAAAAAATTCGTTGAATCAATTGAAGCAGCACTTGAAAAAGGTGATGTAGAAGAAGCAAAAAATATCGCTAGAGATACTAGAGGTCCAGTAGCTTCTGTTTACTATCAAGGTCTTATGAGAATTGATCAAGGTATAGACGTAGTAGAAAAATCAATTGTTTCTTACGGTGGTGTACAAGCTGGTTACCTAGAAAAAGGCTGTTCATGGATTACTCTATTCATCGCGATGGCTCCATCTTTAGGTTTCTTAGGTACAGTACTTGGTATGGTTATGGCGTTTGATAAGATTCAACAAGTAGGTGATATTTCTCCAACAGTTGTTGCTGGTGGTATGAAAGTTGCTTTGATTACAACTATCTTTGGTTTGATCGTAGCTCTTATCTTACAAGTATTCTATAACTATATTCTTGCTAAGATTGAATCTATTACAAGTGAAATGGAAGATTCTTCTGTAACACTTCTTGATTTGATCATTAAATATAACTTGAAATACAAAAACTAATAAACAATGAAATTATCATATAAAATATCATATTATATCTTATATGCATTGTTTGCTGTTATTTTGATCGTTCTAGGAATGTTCTACTTTGGTGGAGAGATGGCAGAGCCAGTTGTTCCTGAACTTTCTAACCCAGCAAATACTGAAGCATTGATATATCTGATGTATGTATTGCTTGGTTCTGCTATTGCTGTGACTGTTTTGGCTTTCGTGTTTCAATTTGGAGCAGCTTTAAAAGAAAATCCAGTAAAAGCAATAAAATCACTAATTGGTGTGTTATTGCTAGTTGCAGTTTTAGTTGTTGCATGGTTTAGTGGTAGTGAAGAAGCTTTAGTTTTACCGGGCTATGATGGTACAGATAATGTTCCATTCTGGTTAAAGCTAACAGATATGTTCTTATACTCTATTTACTTCTTATTAGTAGTTACTATTGCATCTATGATCTTTAGTAGCGTTAAAAGAAGATTCTCGTAATTTATTTACGAATACACTTAAATTTAAAATGTAATAACTATGGCAAAAGGAAAAAGATCGGTTCCTGAGATTAACTCAAGTTCTACAGCAGATATTGCGTTCCTATTGCTAATTTTCTTCTTGATCACTACATCTATGGATACTGATATGGGGCTAGCTAGACAGCTTCCTCCAATGCCAGATGAGAATGAACAAGTTAACGATGACGTTAAAATTAAGGAGAGAAATATTCTTGCAGTTATGATTAATAGAAATAACGAACTCATGTGTAATGGTGAAGTTATTCCTATTAGTAGACTAAGAGAAAGAGCAAAGGAATTTATTGCTAATCCGAGCAATGATAGCAATAAACCTGAAAAAGTAACAATGGAAATACCTTATTTTGGTGATTATGTGGTGACTAAAAACCATGTTATCTCAGTTCAAAATGATGGTGATACTTCTTATAAAGTATACTTTGAGGTTCAAAACGAGCTGGTAGCTGCTTATAATGAACTTCGTGATCAAATCTCAAGAGAAAAGTGGCAAAAACCATTTGCTTCTTTATCTGAAGATCAGCAAAAAGCTGTTCGTTTGATTTATCCACAGAAGATTTCAGAAGCTGTGCCTAAAACTTATGGAGGGAAAAAATAATGGGAAAGTTTAATAAAACCGGAAAAAGGGGTATGCCTACGCTGAATACTTCTTCTTTACCCGACTTAATTTTTACACTTTTATTCTTCTTCATGATCGTAACTACTATGCGTGAAGTATCTTTAAAAGTTAAATTTCAAGTTCCTCAAGGTACAGAACTAGAAAAGCTAGAAAAGAAATCACTTGTAACTTTTATCTATATTGGACCTCCAGTTGATAGAAAAAGTGGTACTGCTAGCCGTGTTCAAATCAATGATTCATTCGCTTCACAAGAAGGTGATATTCGTGAGTTTGTAACTCAAGAACGTGCATCTATGAACGAAGAAGATAAACCGCTTATGCGTGTATCTTTAAAAATTGACGGAGACACAAAAATGGGTATTGTATCGGATGTAAAGACTGAATTAAGACAGGCATCTGCATTGAAAATTACTTATTCTGCTAGAAAAAAGGGTGAATAAATCACCTCTCGTATAAAACTTTATTAGTTTGCGAGATTTAAATATATTAAAAGAGGGTATGTCGATCGACATACCCTCTTTTTGGTATCTAGGCACTAAATATTCACATTCCATCGGTACTAATTTAAAGTTTAAGATGGTCATTGGAACTATTCACATAATATATGAGAGGTTAAAAGAATCAATACCTCTTATCTCATTTTGAAACTCTCTCGGGCTTTAAAGAGTTTACTAGGCTTTTAGTATATGTTTATCTTTTGATTTAGTTAGTAATGGATAGATAGATAGATAGATGCAACTCATATCTAGTAGTTTCCTTTGAATTTTATCTTGCTACCTATACCTAGAGGTTTATGCAAGAATGAGATTCGGCAATATCCGATAAAATTGATTGTTTTATGCTGATTTTTAAAGATTTCTATAATTTGAAACTTCAATTGTTTTTTCTTTATATCTAATAAAACTGCTTGGTTGGTCTGAAAAATATTTTTATGTATTTAGGTATACCTACTTTTAAATATCTACTTGTGGCCTTAACTAAAATTTACTTATTAATCAAGAATTGTATGTTGTATATTTAGATATAATTCATTAGTTGCGACAGTAGCTTAATCTATCTCTTATTCTTTTCATTCTTTAATATAACAACTGTTTTAAAATGTATTTTTCTCTTCCTTTTTGCATTTTAATATATTGATTATCAGGTTATATATGATTAATTGTAACTTTTAAAAATGAGGAACATTTTATCCTAAGTTCGTGTTGGGTATATAGAATGAGTACCATATAATCAGTGAAATACTAAATTTTAAAAATTCTATTTTATGGCGACGAAGGATAAAATACTACAATTAGCAAACGAAAGGAATAATCCTAGTGTAACAATTTCAATGAATACGCATAGAGTTCACCCTGATACTACTAAAGATTCTATTCAACTGAAAAATCTGTTAGCTGAAGCCGAAAAACAAGTATTAGATAAATATGAAAGAAGTACGATAGAACCTCTTTTGGCTAATATTGTTAATGTGGGCAAGGAAATTGATGTAAGGCTTAATTTGGATAGTTTGCACATCTTCTTATCAAATAATAATAAAGAATATATAAGGTTGACTTGGCCTACATATGCTGATTGAGTGATTGTTGGTGATAAGTTTGATATACGATCTGTGATTAAATCTTTTAGTCGTGTTGAGGAGTATTTTATATTAGTTCTTTCTCAAGGGGGAGTACATTTATATGAAGCTATGAATGATACTATCACTCAAGAGATACATCGTGATAATTTTCCATTTACTGAAAATCCATATTATGTGACGAATTTAGATTTAAAAAGTGATCCAGATTTGCAAGATGATATGATAAGAAAGTTTTTCAGAGAAGTAGATCAATCTGTTGTGAAAATATTTAATGAAGAAGGGTTGAATGTTCTTGTTATCTCTACAGCTGCTAACTATAGTTTTTTACAGCAGGTAGCTAGTAAGCCAGAAATTTATGTAGGACATTCACTTATTAATTATAATAATGCTAGTGAGCATGATATTATTAGACAAGGTTGGGAGCTCTTTAAAGACATTCAGTTTAAAAATAGAACTAAGGCTATTGTTGATATGAATGAGTCTGTTTCTGAGGGATTAGTTATAACAGATTTACAAGAAATGTATCGTGCTGTAGTAGGTGGTCGTGGCGATGTACTTATTATTCACGAGGATTTTTCACAGCCCGTAAAAATGACTGGAGAGAAGACTTTTGAGTTTGTTGATGATCCAACAATGCCTGATATAACTAGTGCTATTGCTTGGGAGGTTTTATCTAAAAATGGAAGAGTGTTTTTTACTAATCAAGATGAAATAAAAGAATTAGGCCCCATTGTATTAAAAGCAAGGTATAAATGATTTCTTAATGCTTTGGGGTGTTTAGTAAATGTAGAGTCTTGTCATTTACAATTATTATAACAAATAAAGCTCCAATAGATGTGATGTCTATTGGAGCTTTATATATTCTGAATTTATAATGTTGTATTATTCAATATTATATACTTCCTGATATAACTTTTCGCATATCTCGTCATAGTCTCTTTCTGGATTAAGATCACCTCTACTCATCAATAGCATTGGTACAGCCATACCATTAGGTCTATAAGGTGGCTGAGTATATTCATTCGCCCATAATGTAAAGTTGTATCGTTTATAAAATTCGATTCTTCTTTTCGCTGTTTCGTTGTCGGGAGTTTCAACTTCTAGAATTAACGGCATATCTACCTCTTTTTCTAGTAGGTCAAGAACGTTTTGTCCATATCCTTTATTTCTTAGAGGTTCTGAGATTGCAAAGTGCTCTATGTAATAGAATTTGCCTAAGTTCCAATAAGTAAGTAGCCCTACAGGCTTACCTTCATCTAAAACGATATTGTTTTGGAATAGGTCATTTGAGTCTGTGTGAGTCATCCATTGTTTTAAGGGTCTATATTCCTCCAAAGGAAAAGATGTTGTTAGCAGATGTTCAACAAACTCGTAGTGAGCTGTATCTGATGTTGTAATACGTTTTAATTCTATCATTGATATCTTAATTAAGTTTTATTTTCAGTCAGTATAAAAGTTGATCAGTTTCGTTAATGCTGCTTGACATGCAGGGCAGAAATTAGCAAATGTATTTGTTCTCATTCTACAGTCGAAGGCAGGACGATAAATGCCTTTAGTAGAATAACCTCCTCCCTCATATACACCTAAAGGATAACTCTTAGTATCACTAGAAGATGTAGGGATGGGAGTGCCTTCTTTCAGCATTGATTTCCATTTTGATTCAAAATTAACGAGTGTTGTGATATTTGGCTCCCAAGGCTCAATATCTAAAGGGTAAATATCAGTCATTGTGTCTTGTTCATAAAAATACTCGTCTGCTAATCCGCCAAAGCTATGTCCGAACTCATGCACTACAACTGGTTCAAACATCTCGTGATGAGCAGAAGTTAGTGTGTAGGAATTGTATATTCCCCCACCACCATATTGGTCTGTATTTGCAAGAAGTATAATGTGCTCATAAGGTATACCTGCTAATGCGTCATGGATTGATTTTACATTTCTTGTAGTTAGATATCTTTCTGAGTAAAAAGTGTCGAAATGGGCTCCAAAAGCAGTTGCTCGCCATCTATCTTTATGAGGAATACTTACGCCTGTGTCTTTAGATATACTTCCAACTGCTATAAAGTTGAATTTTTCCTTGTTACTTTTAAACGGTTCATGATTAAAAATACTTTCCATAGCTTTTTCTGCGTCTTGGTAAAAACGATTCATCTCATGAGCTGTATATCCTTCGGCTAAAATAGCCACATCAATAGGATTCTTTACGTTTCCTCTTTGAAGAATGCGGTATGGGGTAATATCTTCGAATCCTTTCTTTTCTATTAATATATCATTAGGACTCACTTTATGAGATAGTTTGGCTATTCGTTTATGAGAAATATCAAATAAGTTGATTGTGATAATAACATCTTTCTTTGGAAAAGGTACTAAAAAAGTATTTTCAAATGCCCTTTGTATATGGTTTGCTTCATCTGTATCGAGCCATTCTTGAAACAAAGAAGAAAACGAATATGTATAAAGTAATTCTCCGGTAGTTTCATCATTAACTCGAATTGATCCATTTCCTTTAAGTGGATTAATGGCTAATTTCTTTGTTTTACCTGCCCAAATAGGATAGGTAGATAAACCATCTACACTTATTTGTTGTTTTTTACTATCTCCACTAAAAATATAATCTACACGTAATGTTCGGTGTTCAAAGAACTCCTCAAAATGTTGTGCATTCAGTGGTAAAGTCAAGCATATACCTATTAGCCAAAGTAGTTGTTTCATCTTATTTAGATTTTGATAATTTAGTTATTTACTGTCAAATCCTTAGGTTGAGATTTAAAGTTTATATGGTCAATAATGTTATTATTTTACTATTATATCGTACCTTTGATTATAAATATAAATCAAATAGTGACTATTATGAGTAAGTATGAATTGGATGACCTTGATAGACAAATATTACAATTGATTTCTGATAATGCTCGTATCCCTTTTTTAGAGGTTGCTAGAGCATGCAAGGTTTCTGGTGCTGCTATTCATCAACGAATACAAAAGTTGATTAATGTTGGAGTTATTAAAGGCTCTCAATATATATTGGACCCTGAGAAAGTTGGTTTTCAAACTTGTGCCTATGTGGGTTTATTCCTAAAAGAACGTGAAAACTTTGAGTCGGCCATTGCAGCTCTTCGTGCTATACCTGAAGTTGTGGAATGTCACTTTACTACAGGTCGTTATGATATCTTTATTAAGATATACGCACGAAATAATAATCATCTTTTAAGTATTATCCATACAAAGCTTCAACCTCTTGGTTTAGCTCGAACTGAAACTCTTATATCGTTCAATGAAGCCATAAACAGACAGATTCCTTTGGATGAATTACCTACTGAAGAATAATTTATTCTTTCATATAAGTAACATAATAAAAATCAAAAGCGTGTTTATCATCAGCAGGATGGGGAATACGCTTTTTTTCTATCCATACATTTTTGTTAATTTCAGGAAAAAAGGCATCAGCTTCACTCACTTCACTATCTATTTCTGTAATTTCTAACACATTTGCTATAGAAAGTGTTTGATGATACACTTTTTCTCCACCCATTATAAATACTTTTTCATCCTCAGAGCACTGAGCTAAAGCTTTTTCTAAAGATTCAAAAACCTCAGTTTTAGGGTAGGGAGTACTCACACTCTTTGAAAGAACAATATTTCGTCTATTGGGTAAAGCTCCTTTAGGTAAAGATTCAAAAGTTTTTCTGCCCATGATGAGTGTATGACCTGTCGTCAACTCTTTAAAGCGTTTTAAGTCATTGGGTAGTTTGTATAGTAATTGGTTTTTATACCCAATGGCATTGTTTCTATCTATAGCAGCAATAAGTGTTATTTTAGGCATAGTATTAATATTTATACAGATACCTTTCCTGGTATATGTGGGTAAGGATTATAATCAGTTAATTCGAAATCTTCAAATTTAAATTGGTCAATCTCTTTTACTCTTGGATTGATGTGCATTTTAGGGAGCTTACGAGGTTCTCTGGTAAGTTGCAAGTCAACTTGTTCTAGGTGATTATTGTAAATGTGTGCATCACCTAGAGTGTGTATAAATTCACCGGCTTCTAACCCTGTAACTTGGGCTACCATCTGTAGCAGTAGAGCATAAGATGCAATATTAAAAGGAACACCTAAAAATATATCAGCACTTCTTTGGTATAATTGTAAACTAAGTTTACCATTAGCAACATAAAACTGAAATAAAATGTGACATGGAGGTAATTTCATCTCAGATATGCAGCCTACATTCCAAGCACTGACAAGAATTCTTCTTGAATCAGGGGTTTCTTTGATCATACGAATTGCTTCTTTTATTTGATCAAAAGTTTCACCATTGTAGCCAGGCCAAGATCTCCATTGATAGCCATAAATAGGACCTAGATTTCCATTAGAGTCAGCCCATTCATTCCAAATTCTTACTCCATGATCTTGCAGGTATGTTACATTGGTATCCCCATTCAAAAACCATAATAGTTCGTAAATAATAGACTTCAGATGTAATTTCTTTGTTGTAAGACATGGAAAGCCATCTGCCATATTAAATCGCATTTGGTGCCCAAAGACACTTATAGTACCAGTTCCAGTTCTATCTTCTTTTTTTGCACCTTCCGATTTAACTCTTTGAAGTAAGTCTAAATATTGTTTCATTTTATTATATTAGTCATTTACGCTTATAAATAACAAAGGTATCAAAAAATAATATTCTTATTGCTTTCTTCTAACTTCTTAGATAGATTTATCTGCTTGATTGAATCTCTTAAATTATAAGAATGGAGTAAGAAGGTGTCCAAACCAGCCTACAAATTTTTTCCAACCCGATCGGTTTTTCCAACCTTCCTTTGTTAATTTAGTACTTCTACTCATATCTTTAAAGAAAAGTGAATCTAGCTGATGAGTGACGTCTTCATTCATTATGAAAGCATTTGTTTCATAATCGTATCTGAGGCTTCGGCTATTTAAGTTGGCACTGCCCACAGTACAAAAATGGTCATCAATAGTCATGGTCTTTGTATGGTGAAAGCCTTCATTAAAAAGATATATCTCTGCTCCTTTTTTACGTAGTTTATTTACGACATAAAAAGAGGCTTCAGGTGTAAAAGGAATATCCGATTTTAGAGGGATCATAATTTCTACTTTTACCCCTTTCTTCATAGCCTTATGCAATGCCTTACGAATAGATTTAGTAGGTAAAAAGTAGGGATTAATAATGCGAACATTATGTTTAGCTGATAATATGGCTTCTTTATAGGTATCTCTAATCGCTTTGGGAGTTCGCTTGGGCCATCTATCAACAATTGCTATTGGCTTTTGAATATTCTTATCTATTTGAATAGGGTCGGGATAATATTTAGGACCACCAATATGTTGTTTTGTTTCTCTGTTCCAAGTATTCAAAAATATTTCTTGTAAGTATTTTACAGCACTACCTTCAATACGCATGTGCATATCATACCAATTTCCTATTTTGGGCAAGCCATTAATGTAATAATCTGCTATGTTCATACCACCCGTATAGCCTATTATACCATCAATAATAACAATTTTACGATGATCTCTATGCATTGCATGATTGATGTAGGGGAAGCGAATTGGATCAAATTTTACAATTTCAATACCTAAATCGTGTATGGCTTGAATATGTTTTTTCTTCAAAGGTTTATTATTTGACCAATTCCCAAAGGCATCAAAGAGAGCACGCACTTCAACTCCTTCTTTTACTTTTTCAGCAAGTAGCTCAAATACAGCTTTAGCTATGGAGTCATTTCTGAAGTTAAAATATTCAAGATGAATGTGGTGTTTGGCCTTTCTCATGTGGGCAAAAAGGTCTTCAAACTTCTCTCTTCCGTTTGGTAGTAACTTAACGTCGTTATTGTTGGTTACAGGAATTCCATATTCTTTAAGGAACTCTGTAAAAATAGAATCACTGGGTTGTTCTGTCTGGGCGTTTAAGTTAAGAAAGCAAAATATAGAGAGTATTAATATTCCTATACGTTGTCTCAAAATGTTTTATTTTTAAGTTGAATAGGCAAAGGTACAATTAATATCGTTTTTTTATAACTTCCATATTAAAAGAAACGTTAAGAGTCTAAATGAGTTTTATAAGAATGTTTTTTTAGGCTGTTTAGTGTTGGATAGAAAGATAAAAAGAAGGATATTTGCACGTTTTTATTTTTAAAATATGAATTTACCTCCACAATTTATAACTCAAACCCAAAGTTTATTAGGCGATGTTGAGTGGCAAAAGTTGAGTGAAGCCTTAGAAGAGCCTCAACCCATTAGCATTCGTTTAAATCAAAATAAGATAGATAAATATGGTATTTGTTTGTCTCAAGATATTTTCGAATCTATACCTTGGTGCGAATCAGGGTTCTATTTAAGTGCTCGTCCTACTTTTACTTATGATCCGTTATTTCATTCAGGAGCTTATTATGTGCAAGAAGCTTCCTCCATGTTTATTGAACAGATTGTGAAACAACACTTGCCGCACAAGAATATTGTTGCTTTGGATTTGTGTGCTGCTCCAGGTGGTAAAACAACTCTTTTAAGAAGTTTATTACCTTCTAATAGCCTCTTAATAGCAAATGAGATAGTTAGAAAAAGAGCACAAATCCTCTCTGAAAACTTGCTTAAGTGGGGGCATCCCGATGTTATTGTCACCAATAATAGTTCAGAAGATTTTAGTGAATACACTAATATGTTTGATTTAATTGTCGCAGATGTGCCCTGTTCAGGCGAGGGGATGTTTCGAAAAGATGAAGGAGCTATTGCTGAGTGGAGTGTAGAGAATGTTGACGTGTGTTGGAAGAGACAGAGGGATATTATTTCCTCTATTTGGCATTCTTTAAAACCAGGAGGATTATTAATCTATAGCACTTGTACTTATAATACAAAAGAGAATGAAGAAAATGTGGCTTGGATACTAGATACCTATGGTGCTCAATCTTTGCCTGTTCAAATAGAAGATTCTTGGAATATCACTCGATCATTGTATAGTAAAACACTCAACACCTATCGTTTTATGCCTCATAAAACAAAGGGAGAGGGATTTTTTGTTTCGATAATTCAGAAACCTTTAGAGGAAGATGATGTGGTAGAGTTTCGCTTTCCTAAAGAAAAAGGTAAGAATAAAAAACGCATTACAGCCCAAGAAGCGATTAATAATAAAATATTTGAAGAGTCAATAAATTGGATTAACAACTCCAATGAGGTCTATGATAGCGTGGTATATAATGATACACTTTTTGCTTTTCCTAAATTATATATGCCTTATTTGCAGTTATACCAAAAGGAGAAAATGTGCATAGTACATGCGGGTACACCTATTGCTTATATCAAAGGGAAAGCCTGTATTCCTCATCATGCTTTGGCTTTAAGTAACTTACTTCAAATAAATACTTTTGAGAAAGTAGAGATAAGTTATGAACAGGCTATTGCTTATTTACGCAAAGAGGCCATTACTTTACCAGCAATGACCTCTAAGGGTTTTGTTATTCTAACTTATAAGAATATGCCTTTAGGCTTTGTAAAGAGCTTGGGCAATCGATCAAATAATCTATATCCTACTGAGTGGAGGATAAGAAGTGGTTATATGCCCCAGCATCTTCTTACTTTATAAGCGGTGTTTATATAGTTTAGCTATTTGTTTTTGATACATATTCTGTATTTGTATTAAGTTCTGTGCACTTTGATATACTGTGGCTATCTCAACAAAATAGGCCGTCATACTAAGCTCTCCACCTTGGAGGGCTTTTTCTAGTAAACTCAGTGCTCCCTCAATATCTAGAGTTTTTTCATAAGAGTCAATTTGCTCTTTCATGGCTTTGGCTTCTTCATACGATTGATAAATTTCTGACTGTAACTTGTTTTTTACCAAATCTTCTGAGAAAGCTTTGCTTATTGCATTGGCCTTTGCACTACTTACTTTTCCTCGATTATTAAATAGTGGAATAGAAAAACCAACAACAAGTCCGTTGGCATGGTGTCCTGTACCACTATTCCTTTTATAACCTAGTTCTAAATGAGGAAACCATCCAGCCTTATTTACAGCTATTTGTTTGACAGCCGCCTCATATTCACTACGAGCATATTGGATGTCAAAACTAGAATCGAATGCTTCATCTTTAATTAAATTATAATCAGGTAAATCAATTGATGGATATTCGCTATGAAGTATAGAAATAGGTTTGTTCCCATTTAAAGTAACAAGCTCTGCTTCTTTCTTTTTTAATTCAGAAGCATTGATAGTTGACTCCGTTTGAATATTTAATTTCTCAAGTTTAATCTTATTTACTTCTATGCTTGTAGCATCACCTGCTTCGAGCATCTTTTGATACGCTTCATACAGCTTATCTGCATAGTTTAGTCTTTGATCTAAAATTGTCTTTTGTTGATGAAGCATAATCAAATCTAAACAAACTTCTTTTGCTTGAAGTAATATATTCTGACGTTGGGAAAGGAAAGTTGCTTCTAGTGCCTTTATTTTTCTTTTGTTTACTTTGTTTCTGTGAATATAAGCTGTTGGAAACTCAAACCCTTGTGTAATTTCTAGTTCGCTTTCTGTTTCACTCTTGTTTTTAGAATCCCATACATGAGCATAAGATACTGTTGGGTTATCTAGGTTGTTAGAAGATTTTGTATCCCATACCTGTGCTTCCATTAATTTTTGATTCGCCTGAATCTCTGGATTATTCGCCTCTATTTGTTTTAATATGACTTGAAGATCAGATTGAGCAAATGCTAGCGATGCTGTACATAGACTTAAGGCGAAAATGATATATCTTTTCATATACTTATTTCTTTTGATGCATTTTTTGATAGACAATAGGAATGATAAATCCATTTAATAAAGTGGATGTTAATAATCCCCCTAAAATAACTTTAGCCATAGGACTTTGAATTTCATTTCCTGGTAAATCTCCACTGATAGCAAGAGGAACCAATGCTAAAGCAGAGGTCAAAGCAGTCATTAAAATAGGGTTTAATCGATCTAATGATCCTTGGATAATGCTATCTTCTATCGCCATTCCATCCACCTCTTGTAGATAATTGTAGTGGCTAATTAAAAGCATGCCGTTACGTGTGGCAATTCCAAATAGAGAAATGAATCCAATAATTGCTGGAATACTTAATTCTCCAGTAGTACAAGCTAGAACAAACACGCCACCAATAAGAGCTAAAGGTAAGTTTAATAAGATTGCACCAGCTTCTTTTGCACTCTTGAACTCATTGTATAAAAGTAAGAAGATAACCATAATAGACATTATAGAAGTTATGGCTAAAGTTCTGCTGGCAGCCTGTTCACTTTCAAACTGTCCTCCATATTCAATATGATAACCTTCTGGTAGTTGAATATCATCTTTTATGCGTTGTTGTATATCATTTACCACTCCTCTTAAATCTCTATCAGCGATATTGGCAGAAATGACAATCTTTCTTTTTACGTTTTCTCTGCTAATGGTATTCGGACCCATAGCCGATTCTATTTCAGCAAGTTGAGCTATTGGTACTTTCTTTCCATCAGATGTGTCTATCAATAGATCTTTTAATTTTCCCATAGTGTCTTTGACATCCTGTTTCACCTTCACAGTTAAATCAAAAGTTTTACCTTGTTCATAAACTTGAGATGTTACTTCTCCTGCTAGATTGGCATTGATAAACTCTGCGAATTGTGGCATTGTAACACCATACCTAGCAAGCAAAGTTCTGTTGGGAGTAATTTTTAATTGAGGGCGCTCAATTTGCTGCTCCACATTTAAATCGACAATTCCTTCAATATCAGATATCTTAGATTTAATGTCATTCCCTATTTGGAACATACGATTTAGATTATCGCCAAACAATTTAATAGCAATATTGGCTTGAGTACCCGAGAGCATAGCATCAATTCTATGACTGATAGGCTGACCAATCTCTATCATTGCACCATTGATTGTTGATAGCTTTTCACGTACATCAGCTACTAATTCACTTCTACTTCTATCTTTAATAACAAAAGGAGCTTCAATTTCAGATGTATTTACACCCAATGCATGTTCATCAAGCTCTGCACGACCAGTTTTGCGAGCAACAGTTTGAATTTCGGGAATGTTCATCAATATTTTTTCAGCACGTTGCCCCATTGCATCACTTTCTTCTAAAGAAATACCTGGTAATGAGCTTATGTTAATAGTGAATGATCCCTCGTTGAAAGGAGGTAAGAAGCTTCTACCTAGGGTGAAGAATGTGATTAATGCTGCTACAAATAAAGCTAATGTTGATCCAACAGTTACTTTTTTATGGGTTAGTACCCAGTGTAGACTTATCTTATAATATTTTTTTAGCCAAACAGCTAAGAAAGCTTCTTTAGGTACTTTATCGGTGTTGTCGGTATTTAATAAGTAGCTACATAATACCGGAGTTAAAGTTAAAGCTACAAGAGTTGATGCAAATAAGGCTGTGATAAATGAGATGCCGAGAGGAACTAGCATACGTCCTTCCATTCCACTCAAAAAGAAGAGGGGAACAAAACTAGCTACAATAATCAGTGTAGAGTTTAATATAGGCATACGCACTTCTTTAGAAGCATTAAATACTATCTCTAGAGTATTCAATCTCTCTTCTTTAGGTTTCAGTTTGTTTTCCCGTAATCGTTTATAAACATTTTCTACGTCAACAATAGCGTCATCTACCAATGAACCTATAGCTATGGCTAAACCACCTAAACTCATTGTGTTTATAGTTAAGCCCATATAGTGCATAACTAATATTGCTGATACAAAGGAAATGGGTATGGTAACTAGAGAAATAATAGTAGTTCTTATATTGGCTAAGAAAAGGAAGAGTACAATTACTACAAATACACCTCCTTCAATAATAGCTTGTTCCACATTTCCTATGGAGTTTTCTATAAAATGACTCTGGCGAAATATATCTGTGCTAATCTTGACATCTGCCGGAAGAGTTTGTTTTAAATCTTCTAAGGCTTCTTCTATCTTTTCAGTAAGCTCAATGGTACTCGTTGCTGGTTGTTTGTTGACAGTGAGTAATACAGCAGGTTTTCCTTTTTCTGATGCAGTTCCTAGTTTGGGTTCTTTCGCCCCAACTTTAACGTTCGCTACATCTTCTAATAAAATAGGATGATTGTCTATGGTCTTGATAACAGATTTACCCAAAAGCTCAACATCATTGGTGGATAGAATACCACGCACGATATATTCATTTCCATGTTCATAGATAACACCACCATTCGTGTTCAGATTCATTTGCTTGGTAGCTTCTAGAACTTCATTTAAAGAGACATCGTAATGTTTCATCCGATTGGGATCTATGAGTACTTGATACTCTTTTACATCTCCACCCAGTACAGAAACTTGAGCAACACCTCCTGTAGAAAGTAATCGAGGACGGATACTCCAATCTGCTAAAGTACGCAAATCAAGCATTGACGTAGAATCTGCTGTCATACCAATGATCAGCATTTCTCCAAGAATAGATGATTGAGGTCCAAGAGTTGGCTTACCTATGTTGTCTGGTAAAGATTCACTTACAATAGCGAGTTTTTCAGAAACAATCTGACGGGCAAGGTAAATGTCCATATCCCAATCAAATTCTACCCATACGACAGAGAAGCCTGTAGTGGATGAAGATCTTACTCTCCTTACCCCAGTAGCTCCATTTACAGAGGTTTCTACGGGAAATGTAACTAATTGTTCTACTTCTTCAGCTGCCATTCCATGAGCTTCTGTCATCACAACAACAGTGGGTGCATTGAGGTCGGGAAAGACGTCTACTTCTGTATGACTGGTCACGTATGTCCCAGCAATAATCAATAGAATAGCTGCGAATAAGATTACTAATCTATTCTTTAATGAAAAATGTATTATTTTATTTAGCATAGTTCTACTCTATTTTAGTGTTCGTGTGTATGAGCTGGAATAGAACTAGTTGCTGAAGCTAATTTAATTTGCTGAGCACCTTTTTGTACGATTCTATCGCCTTCTTTTATCCCAGAAAGTATTTCTACTTTTTCTCCATTATCAACTCCTAATTTTATTTCTACTTTCTCATACTCCTCTTCACAGAGTTGCTTGTATGCAAAGTACAAACCCTGTTCCTCAGTAATTGCAGAGTAGGGTAGGGCTATTGCATCTTCTTTATTTTTAGAAAGGAGATACACTTCAACAAAAGAGTCTGGCACAATATCTCCTATATTATTAAAAGCAAAGGTAATTGGTAATAAATAACCATTTTCTGATGGGTTTTTGCCAAAAGAAAGAACTTCTCCCTGCAAGTCATCCAGTTTATAAACTTGGTCGTAGTAAGATGATTTAAAGTGTGCAGACGTAATATCTTTTAATTGCGTATAATATCGCTCAGAAACCTCTGCTCTTAAGTACAGACGTTTGTTTTTAGTTATACTCATTAGTGGCTGCCCTACATTAACATAATCACCCTCTTTTACATAGATTGATTTCACATAACCAGCTAGTGGAGATTTAATATCTTGTCCGTTGGCTGTGTGTCCTTTAGCATTTGCTTCATAGCTGATACGCGCATTTTCGTATTCTTGTTTGATTTTAGCAAAGTCTTTTTGAGTAATAATTTTGCTATCGACTAGTGGTAATACACGTTCATACTCTTGTTTTGCGATTTCAAAATTGATGCGAGCACGTTGTGCTGGGTCACCATCTTGAATATTTCTTGAAGATAATGAAGCGACTCTTTGTCCGTTTTGTATAGCTAATCCCTCAACCAATTTGTGAGGTAAACTAACAATCCCTGGAATGGTAGCTACTACAACAGACTCATCTCCTTGTGCTGCTAGAATCTTACCTCCTGTTTTGATTACATTTTGAAAAGGCTCTACTTTAATAATATCTGATAGGACCCCTGCTGCTTTCGCTTTTTCTTTTGAGAGTTCTACTACATTTTCTCCATGTTCGTGGTCGTGTGCGTGAGCTTCTTCGGCGTGGTCATGGTTTTCTGAGGTGTTTGCTTTACAAGCACCTAATAAGAATGCACTACAAAGTGCAAAATATAATATTTTGTTCATTTTGAGATTTTTATAATGATAGATAGATTTGTGGGTTTAAAGTCCAATAACGACTTCATAAACGACTTCTTATCTAGTATGATAAGAAGCGCTTATTCTATTTATGCATTATAAAATGGGGGAGCTCGTTTGCCAAAAGGAGCAATGAGGGGGACGAAATGTTCCTTTTCAATATATAAAGTATCACAATGCCCCAAATGCTTATCAGGGCATAAAAAGGATATCAGTAATTCAGAGATATGAATATTGAAAAGTTGGAAATCAAAGGGTTGTAAGTGATCAATATCACTCATATCCAGTTTGATAGCATTAATATTGGTGATACAGCCAGAGGTACATGTTTTCTTATCAGAAGAAGGACCTTGTTGATGTTGACAATCCCCTTTTAGATCGCAATCACAAAGCCCAGAAGAATCCATAGCATCATCACTGGTGTTGAGACATATCGTATACATGTCCTTATGATGATGGTGTGGAATAGTAGGTATCGCTATCATGAGGAGAGCAATACAAGCTAGTGTCCACGCTATGAATTTCTTTTTAAGCATTTATCTATATAGGGTATATTGGCAAAGATAAACTTTTTTTTAATGTTCTAATTCTTGAAGTGATTCTATTTTCTTGGATTCCAAGAAATCGTAGATTCCACCTAGATGCTCTCTTACCTTCTTATTACCAAACTCATAGACTTTATCTACTAGTCCATCTAGGAAATCTCTATCATGAGAAACAACAATAAATGTTCCATCAAACTTAATCAGTGCTTGTTTTAAAATATCTTTAGTGACTAAATCTAGGTGATTGGTAGGCTCATCGAGAATTAATAAGTTTACAGGTTCCAATAAAAGTTTAAGAAGAGCTAATCGAGTTCTTTCTCCACCCGAAAGTACTTTTACCTTCTTTGTTGATTCTTCTCCTCCAAACATAAAGGCACCCAATAAATCTTTTATCCTATTTCTTATTTCACCTACGGCTACATCGTCAATCGTTTGGAATACAGTTAACTCTTCATCGAGTAGAGATGCTTGGTTTTGTGCAAAATAGCCTATTTTGACGTTATGACCAACTTTCAACTCTCCATCATGTTCGATTTCCTCCATGATACATTTCACTAGGGTTGATTTTCCCTCACCATTTTTTCCAACGAAAGCTAATTTATCTCCTCTTTCAATTACTAAGTTGGCATCTTTGAATACAACATGATCTCCATAAGTTTTGCCAACGCCTTCCATGATAACAGGATAACTTCCTGAGCGAGGTGCAGGAGGAAACTGTAGTCGAATTGCTGAAGTATCAATTTCATCTACTTGTATAATTTCGAGTTTTTCGAGCATCTTAACTCTACTTTGTACTTGTAAAGTTTTAGAATAAGTTCCTTTGAATCTTTCTATAAAATCCTTAGTATCAGAAATGAACTTTTGTTGTTCTTCGTATGCTTTTAATTGTTGTTCTCGTCTTTCTTTTCGAAGCTCTAGGTACTTAGAATAGTTTACTTTGTAATCGTAAATTCTACCCATAGTAACTTCAATCGTACGAGTAGTAATGCTATCCACAAATTTTCTATCGTGGCTAATAACTACAACTGCTTTATTGTTGGCAACTAAAAACTCTTCAAGCCATTGAATAGACTCAATATCTAAATGGTTTGTAGGCTCATCAAGTAAAAGGACATCAGGTTCTTGGAGTAATAGTTTAGCTAATTCGATACGCATACGCCAGCCACCACTGAACTTATTGGTAGGTTGATCAAAGTCTGCTCTAGAAAAGCCTAGCCCCAGTAAAGCCTTTTCTATATTCTCATCATAATTGATATCTTCAATAGTATAAAACTTTTCACTTAATGTAGCTACTTGTTCTATGAGCTGCATGTACTCATCGCTCTCATAATCTGTTCTTGTAGCTAGTTGTTCATTGATATCAGCAATCTCTTTTTCCATATCGTGGATGTGAGAAAAAGCTTGAGCAGCTTCCTCAAAGACAGTTCTACCATCTTCTGTCATTAAATGCTGAGGCAAATAAGCTATTTTACAATCTTTTGGAGCAGCAACCTTTCCTCGAGTAGCTTCTCTTTTTCCTGATAAAATTTTAAGCAAAGTAGATTTACCTGCTCCGTTTTTACCCATTAGGGCTATTCTATCACTAGGGTTTATTACAAAAGATACATCACTAAATAGGGCTGAACCTCCAAATTCTACTGTTAATCCGTCTACTGATACCATAAATGTGTTAATTGAAGCGGCAAAGATACTCTTAATTTACGAGTTGTCTATCAGTCTATTTCTTAAATATATTGAAGATAATGAAGAGGGAAAGGGGAATATTAAAATTTAATGATATTACTAATTGTAAAATCGATTTTGAAAAAGTAGAGTACTAGCTCTACTGAAAGTATTGAGCCTCATGTCATAAATGATCTTTTAGGAATAAGAGTAGGTTTACTTTGACACCGACATGTCATTACGATGTCGGTGTCAAAGTTTACTCTTGTCGGTGTCATGATGATAATAGATATCCGTTAAACTATCTATGTACGAGGAAATATATGAAGATGAGAAAAGGACTATTTTAAAGTTTGATTGTTGTTTTTCTCTAAAGATTGTACCTTCGTTTAATAAACGAAATAGGAATGACAAAAATTGGATTATTATCAGATACTCATGGATATTGGGATGATAAGTATTTAACTTATTTTACTGATTGCGATGAAATATGGCATGCTGGAGATATAGGTTCACTCGTTTTAATTCAAAAACTAGCTGAGTATAAGAAAGTAAGAGCCGTTTATGGAAATATTGATGGACAAGATATACGTAAGATTTATCCTCAGGTAAATCGTTTTAAAGTAGATGGTGCAGAAGTGGTTATAAAACACATCGGAGGCTATCCAGGTAAATATGACCCTTCAATTCAGAGCTCTCTATTTATTAATCCCCCTCAGTTGTTTATTAGTGGACACTCTCATATTTTAAAAGTAAAATATGATAAAACATTAAATATGTTACATGTCAATCCTGGAGCAGCAGGAATTTCGGGTTTTCACAAAGTGCGTACAATGGTGCGCTTTACTATAGATAAAGGTGTTTTTAAAGATTTAGAAGTTATAGAATTAGCAGGCTAATTATCTACTTAAAATAAAACCTAAAGAAAGTAGAAAACCCATTAGTAGTATGTTTTGAGAAGTTTTACCCAATATAAGGTTTAACTTTTTTCCTTCATATATTTTCTTCATCTCTGCATAAGTTTTTATATGAGGGATGAGGTAAAATTGAGGTAAAATACCAGCAAATATATATCCTTTATAAACAAAAGTAAGACTAATAACTGAAGCTACTAATCCTAAACCTAGGTATAAATAGGCTCCAAAATCTTTTCCAAAGCGTACAATAAGGGTCTTTTTCCCACTCCTAAAATCAGCAATATAATCTCTGTAATTGTTGACTACAAGTAGAGTGTCAATAATTAATCCACACACTATGGATGCCATGGTTACGTCCATATTCCAATCTAGCGCTTGAACATAGTAAGTTCCGCCTACAGGAACAAAACCAAAAAATAGAAGGACAAGAATATCTCCATAGCCATGATAAGATAGAGGGTAAGGACCAGTGGTGTAAGCAAAGGCAAAGATAACACATAGGATACCTATCAAAATTAAAGTCCAGCCGCCATAATAGATGAGAGTTGAACCAATAGCACAAGCGATTATTATAACTACAGCTATTCCTTTCTTCATCGCATTTGGAGTAATCCATCCTTGAGTACAAGCTCTATCTGGTCCTAAGCGATCTTCTTTTCTATCTGTTCCTTTGAGATAATCGTATAGATCGTTGATGAAGTTGGCTGCAATTTGCATTAATCCAGCAAAAGCAATACATATTAAAGTTGGAATTAGTTGAAAAGAATCGTGCAAGTAAGCCAGAGAAGCTCCTATAATTACGGGAACAATTGCCCCCGATAAAGTTTTAGGTCGTGCCGCCAATATCCAAGCACGTATTGAGTTTGTTTGTACATTAACCATTAATACTGTAGTTTTGAATACGTTTTGCAAAGATATAAAAAGCTTATAACATAGTTTAGAATAAAAACATGAAAAGAAAGAATCATTCCTTATATATGCTAGGCATTGTAACGTGCCTACTATTCATACTAACTTCTTGTAGTACATCAAAAGATAGCTTAGCTGTAAGTAGAAAGCCTGGTATTAGTTCTACCACTACTCGACTAAATGTGGCAGAGTGTGGTATAGATCGCTTAAAAGAATATACAGTGGTACATACCGATATTCCTAAATCTTTTGATGGGAAGACTATTTTGTTTATTTCTGACACACATTATCCGAGTCTTTTTAAGACTAAAGATCTGAATGCTCTGATCTCTTATTTAAAAACATTGAACTATGATATTATGTGTCTTGGCGGCGATT
Source organism: Bacteroides coprosuis DSM 18011 (assembly GCA_000212915.1). Taxonomy (NCBI): domain Bacteria; kingdom Pseudomonadati; phylum Bacteroidota; class Bacteroidia; order Bacteroidales; family Bacteroidaceae; genus Bacteroides; species Bacteroides coprosuis. Next base: position 64,374 of record CM001167.1, on the reverse strand, counting down.
ATCATGAAAATACCAGCTTAATTGATACCCTTTTTGATAGATTAGGAGAAGTAAAACCTGCTATGGGTGCTTATGGAGTAATGGGGAATAATGATTATGAACGTGGATATGATGTTGTAGCTAAGGCTATGCAGCGCAATGGTATTCAGCTGTTAGAGCATAAAGTAGATACAATTAAGTATAAAGGTTCTTTTATTCAAGTGGTAGGAATTAAAAATCCTTTTAATCTGACAAAAAATGGAATATCACCGACTTTGGGGTTATCGGATAAAGATTTTGTGGTTTTACTAACTCATACTCCAGATTATGCCGAAGATGTTGTTATTCGTAATTCTGATTTGGTGTTGGCTGGACATACTCATGGAGGACAAGTTAGAATCTTTGGTGTAGCACCAATTGTTCCTTCAAAATATGATCAGAAATTTCTAACGGGGTTGGTCTATAATTCTGCAGGAATCCCAATGATTGTAACTAATGGAATAGGTACGTCTAATAAAAATATAAGAATAGGAGCTCCAAGTGAGGTAGTACTCATCCACTTAAAATCTATTCGTTAGTATATAATTTTTTATCCTTGATAAAGGAATAAACATTGGGATGTAAAAAATATCTGAAATCTTTCCCTTTCTCTATATTCTCACGAATAAATGTCGAACTAACCTCTATAACGGGAGAGTCAATATAATATACATGTTCAGGAAGATTTTCTTTGTTAATGGTATGTCCTACGCGAGGATAAATTAATAAATTGTATTTGGAAATCAATTTATCTGCATCTTTCCATTTATCAAATAAGTCCCAGTTATCTGCACCTATCAAAAGATAAAACTCATATTCTGGGTACTTTTCTTTTAATGCATCTAAGGTGTTGATGGTATACGAAGGTTGGGGAAGAGCAAACTCAAAATCAGATGCTTTGAATTTAGGATAACCTTGTATGGCTAGTTGTACCATATCAAGACGAAGAGTGTTGGATTCTAGATCCCTTACCTCCTTTAGTGGATTATGAGGTGTTACCATAAACCACAATTCATCAATCCAATTGGATTCACAAATATAGTTGGCTAGTGCTAAGTGTCCGATATGTATCGGATTAAAAGATCCACTAAAAATTGCAATTTTTTTCTTCATCTCTATAGGGTATAAAAAAAGAACCTCAATAGGTATACAAATATATGCTTATTGAGGTTCAGTGTATTTGAGGATTATATTTTATGCTTCAACAAAATCTTTGATAATCTTCTCTGCTTGATTTAAAGCATGCTCTAGATTATCATTGATAATAACACAATCAAATTTTGAAGCAAAACCTAGTTCATATTCAGCTTTACTGATTCTTTGTTCAATAACTTCATGGGAATCAGTAGCTCTTCCTTCTAATCGTTTGCGAAGTTCTTCAATAGAAGGGGGTTGAATAAAAATAGAAAGGGCTTTATCTCCGAAATATTTTTTGATGTTGCATCCACCCACAACATCTACATCAAAAATAACATTTTGACCAGCTTCAGTTTGCTTTTCAACTTGATTTTTTAAAGTGCCATAGAAGCGATCTGGATAAACTTCTTCATATTCTAAAAATTCATTATTCGCTATCCTTTTCTTAAACTCTTCTGGAGTTAAAAAGAAGTATTCTATACCATGCTTCTCTGAGCCACGAGGAGGTCTGCTAGTAGCAGATATAGAGAAGGCTAGATTTAAATTTTGAGTAAGAAGATGGTTGATTATTGTTGATTTGCCCGAACCCGATGGGGCCGAAAATATAATTAGTTTTCCCGCCATTATTTATAATACATTCAATACTTGTTCTTTGATTTGCTCTAGCTCGTCTTTCATTTGAACTACGATACGTTGCATTTCTGCATGGTTTGATTTACTGCCAAGTGTATTAATTTCACGACCAATTTCTTGAGCAATAAAACCTAGTTTCTTTCCTTGACCAGCTTTGCTGTTAAGTGTAGTAACAAAGTAAGTTAAGTGGTTTTTAAGACGTTGCTTTTCTTCGTTAACATCTAATTTCTCAATATAGAAAATCAGTTCTTGCTCTAGGCGATTATTATCATATTCTACGTCAAGAGCATTTTCAAGAGAATCAGTAATGCGTTCTCTGATTTTTTCTACACGTTCTTTTTCGTAAGGATCTATAGTAGCTAGAAGAGATTCTATTGTATCGATATTGTGTACAAATTTTTTCTCAAGAGCAGCACCTTCTTGGTTTCTAAATGTATTTAGGTGCTCAATAGCCTCTTCAATTGTTTTTAGAACAATTTGCCATTCTTCTTCGCTAACCTCTTGTATCTCTGGTTTAGTAAGAACATCTGGCATTTTAAGGAGTGTCTGGAACCAATCGTTTGGAACAGGGATGTTTAAATTTTGCGAAATTGTACTAATTTGCTTATAATACCCTTCAATAAGAGCTTCATTAATCGTAACTGCAGCATCAGATAAATCTTCTTTGTCAATCCATAGATTGAAATCTACTTTACCACGAGAAACTTGTTTTGATAAAATCTTACGAATTTCAATCTCTTTTTCACGGTATGCAGGAGCTATCCTTGTTGATAAATCTAATGATTTACTATTAAGAGATTTAATCTCGATTGTTATCTTTTTATCGGGTAGAGTGGCAATAGCTTTACCATATCCCGTCATTGATTGTATCATATACTTGTTGTTTTGCACAAAAATAAAGGTTTTTTCGTAATTATGAGTTATCTTTGCACAATATTAAATTGAAAGTTATGTCGTGTATACTACACATTGAAACGTCTACTGCTGTATGCTCAGTTGCAGTAAGTCAAGACACAGATGTAATATTTAAGAAAGAAGAATTTAAGGGACCTTCACACGCCGTACTTCTTGGCGTATTCGTAGATGAAGCCCTATCGTCTATAGATAGTCATGGAATTCCTTTAGATGCAGTTGCTGTTAGTTGTGGACCAGGTTCTTATACGGGTTTGCGTATCGGTGTCTCAATGGCAAAAGGGATTTGTTATGGTCGCAATGTTCCATTAATAGCAATACCTACACTTAAAGTGTTGGCTGTGCCTGTATTGTTGCATAAGGAGATACCCGAAGATGCTCTATTATGTCCAATGATTGATGCTCGTAGAATGGAAGTTTATTCTGCTATCTATGATAGATCTTTGAGTGAACAAAAGCCGATCTCTGCAGATATTATTGATGAAAACTCTTATATTGAGTTTTTAGATAAACAACCTGTGTATTTCTTTGGTGATGGTGCTGCAAAATGCAAAGACCAAATAACTCATCCGAATGCTCACTTTATTGACAATATAAATGCTTTGGCTGGTAGTATGATGCCTTTGGCCGAAAAAGCAATTTGGAATAAAGACTTTGTGGATGTAGCCTATTTTGAACCTTTCTACTTGAAAGAATTTGTAGCAACTAAGCCTAAAAAGAATATACTATAAGTTGTATAGTAAGAATATTAAAAGAAAATTATGAAAGGAAAGTATGGAGTATAATACACAGAAGATGAGAATGCCTTTGCCAGAGTATGGTAGAAGTATTCAGAATATGGTTAATTACGCATTGACTATTGAGGATAGAAGTGAACGTCAGCGATGTGCAAATACGATAATAGATATTATGGGGAATATGTTCCCTCATTTGCGCGATGTTCCCGATTTTAAACATAAACTATGGGATCATTTAGCTATAATGTCCGATTTTAAGCTTGATATTGACTATCCTTACGAAATTGTGCGTGAAGACAATCTTCATACTCGCCCTTCAGTTCTACCTTACCCTCAAACTCGTATCCGCTTTCGTCACTATGGTAAAACTATTGAAAAACTTATCAGTGAGGCAGATAAACTAGAAGATGGGGATGAAAAGAATCATTTGGTTGCGTTGATAGCAAACCATATGAAAAAAAGTTATACAACTTGGAATAGAGATTCTATTGATGACGAAAAAATTGATAATGATTTGAGAGATTTATCAAGAGGAACATTAAGACTGAATGATGCTATCCTTAAAATAATGAATGCTCGCGTCTCACAATATCAAAATCGCCCTAAGAATAGAAATAATCAACGTCGAAATTATAAACATTAGAAAAATTTTGACTATTATAGTGTTTATATAATTGTATAACCTGTTATAACTTTTTAGCTATGGCTTCATTCATTATTGAAGGTGGACATAAATTGCATGGTGATATTTATCCTCAAGGTGCAAAAAATGAAGTTTTACAAATTATTTGTGCTTCACTTCTAACTTCTGAAGAAATTACTGTCCATAATATTCCTGATATTCTTGATGTAAATAACTTAATCCAATTGATAAGACGAATTGGTGTTAAAGTAGAGAAGAAAGGAGTTGACACCTATAGTTTTAAAGCTGAAAATGTAGATTTAGAATATTTAGCAAGTGATGATTTCTTGAAAAAATGTTCTAGTTTGCGTGGTTCAGTAATGTTGATAGGTCCTTTGGTTACTCGTTTTGGCAGAGCTGTTATTTCCAAACCTGGAGGAGATAAAATAGGTCGTCGTAGACTAGATACACATCTTCTTGGAATCCAAAAATTAGGTGCAAAGTTCGAATATAACGATGCCGATGGTATGTGTGAATTGACAGCTAGTAAACTAAAGGGTTGCTATATGTTATTGGATGAGGCTTCTGTTACGGGTACAGCAAATATTGTGATGGCTGCTACTTTAGCTGAAGGGATTACTACTATTTATAATGCAGCGTGTGAACCCTATTTGCAGCAACTCTGTAAGATGTTGAATAGAATGGGCGCTAAGATCAGTGGTATTGCTTCTAATTTACTCACTATAGAAGGTGTGGATAAGTTGAAAGGTACCGAACATACTGTTTTGCCAGATATGATAGAAGTGGGTTCATTCATTGGTATGGCTGCTATGACTGGTAGTGAAATTACGATTAAAAATGTTTCTTACGAGAATTTAGGAATTATTCCAGATAGTTTTAAAAGACTAGGCATAGAGCTTGAGCAAATAGGTGATGATATCTTTGTCCCCGCTCAAGATGGTTATGAGATAGATACTTTTATTGATGGTTCTATTATGACTATTGCTGATGCTCCATGGCCTGGATTAACACCCGACTTATTAAGTGTTATGTTAGTTATTGCTACTCAAGCAAAGGGGAGTGTCCTTATTCACCAAAAAATGTTTGAAAGTCGCTTATTCTTTGTCGATAAATTAATTGATATGGGCGCTCAAATCATTTTGTGCGATCCTCACCGTGCTGTTGTTAATGGACACAATAAACAGATTCAACTCCGTGGAGGTAATATGACATCTCCAGATATTCGTGCAGGTATTGCTCTGCTAATTGCTGCAATGAGTGCAAAAGGGGTGAGTCGTATTCATAATATAGAACAGATAGACCGTGGATATCAGAATATTGAAGATCGCCTAAATGCTATAGGGGCAAGAATTACACGTATATGATAAGAGAAGAAGAAGTTATTCAGGTGGGCTTTTTTACAAAGACTCACGGCATTTCAGGTGAACTTTCAGTAGAATTTATCAATGACATCTTTGATTTAGCTGATCCTGATTTTATAATATGTAAGCTTGATGGTATTTTAGTTCCATTTTTTATTGAAGAATATCGATTTAAAACGGATACTACTGCTTTGATTAAATTACAAGATGTTGATTCTGAAAACAAAGCAAAACGGTTTACTAAAGTTGAAATATACTTACCTAATACTTTAGTAGAATCTTCTGAAGAAGTTGACCATTACTCTTGGTTGAGCTTTAAAAACTTTCTAATAACGGATACTACAATAGGTGAGATTGGTGAAATTATTGATGTTGACGAATCTACACTTAATGTCCTATTTAAAGTAAATTATTCTGGTGAAGAGATTTTAATCCCTGCTGATGAAAGTCTGATAGTAGGGGTGGATGATGATAAACGCATTATCCAAATGAATTTACCTGAAGGGTTACTTTCTTTGTAGGAAACAGTTAAATACCCTAAAGAACCTAGTATTGTTAGCGCATAATTGATTACCTTTGTGCGCTAATATCTTATAATATAAGGGAGATTTATTTAAGAATCCCCCTTATCTATTTTTGTGATTTGAATTGGCTTCGTTTCATCGAACGTTTATTTCAAGTTGCGTAGATTACGCTAAGATCAAAACTATGAATGAAGTTAGAAAAAAACAGATTGCAATATTAGGCTCTACTGGCTCTATAGGTACTCAGGCATTAGATGTAATCAGTGAACATCCTAATTTGTTTGAGGTATATGCTCTCACAGCAAATAATAGAGTAGATGAGTTAATACAACAGGCAAGGAAGTTTCTTCCAGATGTTGTAGTTATTGCTAATGAAAGTAAATATTCCTATTTAAAAGAATCTCTACAAGACTTACCGATTAAAGTTTATGCTGGGGCAGATGCTCTAACTCAAATAGTAACAGCTCATCCTATTGATATTGTATTGACTGCAATGGTGGGGTATGCTGGATTAAAACCAACAATAGAAGCAATTAAGGCTAAAAAAATAATTGCGCTAGCGAATAAAGAAACTTTAGTTGTTGCTGGTGAGTTAATAAATAGTTTAGCTCAAGAGTATAGAGTTCCCATTCTTCCTGTAGATTCTGAACATTCAGCAATATTTCAGTGTTTAGTGGGCGAATACGATAATCCAATAGAAAAAATCATATTAACAGCATCTGGTGGTCCATTCCGTACAACATCTTTAGGTGATTTAGCTAGAGTTACTAAAACTCAGGCACTAAAGCATCCTAATTGGGATATGGGGGCTAAAATTACTATAGATTCTGCATCTATGATGAATAAAGGTTTTGAGGTTCTAGAAGCAAAATGGTTATTTGGTGTAGATCCTAGCCAGATTGATGTTGTGGTACATCCTCAGTCAGTAATACACTCTATGGTACAGTTTGAAGATGGTTCTGTTAAAGCACAATTGGGTGCACCAGATATGAGAACACCTATACAATATGCTTTTTCTTATCCCAATAGAGTAAAATCTTCAGTTAAAAGATTAAGTTTTGTAGAATATTCAACATTAACCTTTGAAACTCCAGATACTACCCGATTTAGAAATTTAGCTTTGGCTTATGAGGCAATGCATCAAGCTGGCAATATGCCTTGCATTTTAAATGCAGCTAATGAAATTGTAGTAAGTGCATTTTTAAAGGATAAAATAGGATTTTTGGAGATGAGTGATGTTATTGAGCAAACTATGCTTAAAGTAGCTCACCTAAAAACTCCATCTTATGATGATTATGTAGCCACAGATAGTGAGGCTCGTATTTTCGCTTCTGAATTCGTTTCAAAAGTGATGAAATAGAATAGTAATAATAATAATCGAGAAATATTGTAATGGAAACATTTTTAATAAAAGCACTGCAATTAATGATGAGCCTTTCCCTGCTTGTTATTGTTCATGAAGGGGGACACTTCTTATTTGCACGTTTATTTAAAGTACGAGTTGAAACCTTTTGTGTATTCTTTCACCCGTGGTTTAAATTGTTTAAATATAAACCTAAGAATAGTGAAACCGAATATGTACTGGGTTGGTTGCCACTGGGGGGATACTGCAAGATCTCTGGTATGATTGATGAGTCAATGGATACTGAGCAAATGAAACAACCACCTCAGCCTTGGGAGTTTCGCTCTAAACCTGCTTGGCAACGTCTAATGATTATGATTGGGGGAGTTTTATTCAACTTCGTATTGGCCTTGATTATTTATGCTGCTATTCTTTTTACATGGGGTGAAACTTATGTTGAGACTTCACAATTACCATATGGTATGGAATTTAATGAAGCTGCACACGAAGTAGGTTTCAAAGATGGAGATATTCTTATTTCTGCTGATGGTAAAGCTTTTGGTAAATATGGTGCAGAAGTTGTTTCATCTGTAGCAGATGCTCGTCAGGTAACAGTACTAAGAGGTGGTAAGGAAACTTCTGTTTACATTCCTGAAGACTTTATGCAAATGTTAATGGCTGATGGACATGCTTTTGCACAATTGCGTGTGTCTTCTAGGCTAAATGTAGTTGTGGAAGATTCCCCAGCTCAAAAAGCAGGCTTGGCTGTTGGAGATAGTGTTGTATCTATAAATGACAATTTTGTTGATTCTTGGAATGAGGCTTTTAGTGCTTTAGAAAAAGTTAAAGCAGAAAAGGCATCTAATATAAAAGTTCAAGCGTATAGAGGAGATGAATTGATGGATTTTACTATTCAAACAGATTCTTTATATAAATTAGGACTTCTAGGTACTTATCCAGAATATCAGACTAAAGAATATAGCTTATTAGCTTCAATTCCTGCGGGTGCCCAATTGGGTGTAAATACTCTAAAGAACTATGCCAACTCTATGAAGCATGTGTTTTCTAAAGAAGGTGTGAAGCAGCTTGGAGGTTTTGGTGCAATTGGAAGCTTCTTCCCAGCACAATGGGATTGGTTGTCTTTCTGGAATATGACAGCTCTATTGTCTATCATTTTAGCTTTTATGAATATCCTTCCTATTCCTGCCTTGGATGGTGGTCACGTATTCTTCTTATTGTACGAAATCATAACACGTAGAAAACCGAGTGATAAATTCCTAGAGAGGGCACAAGTAGTAGGTATGCTTATCTTATTCACTTTGCTTATTTGGGCAAATTTAAATGATGTATTAAGATTCTTGTTATAAGAATAAAGAATAAAAGAAATAAAACTAAAAGCCCTGCCTCAATTGAGGTAGGGCTTTTTTTCTTGGTTGAGAGAGTAAGTCAATTTCTTAATTTTATTAAGCGCTGATTTGTACTGCCTCTAAAGGGAAGAGTCGGAGAGTATTTCTCCTGAATAAAAGGTCCATCGACAAGTACATCTATGTATTCTAATATAGCTTGAGAATGTTTGTCTTTTAGTAACTCTTCATATAAGAAACCAGTATAGCACCAAATTGACAGCTGAGTTTTATCTTTTAATTTCTTCACTATAGGAAGCATTTCTATCGGGTTAAAGAAAGGATCTCCTCCAGATAAAGTAATACCGTCTAGCAAAGGATTATTATTGATTTCATCTATTATTTTATCCAGTTTTTCATCGGTTAGTAAAGTGCCAGCCTTGGGGTTTCTACTCTCGGGGTTGTGACATCCCACACATCTATGTGGGCACCCTGCAAAGTAGATTGAATACCTAATTCCGTCACCATCAACAATCGTTTCTGAATAAGTATGTAATATATTCATTGAATACTATAAGTGTTTTACACGATCTTTTTCTTCTGCTTTTTTAGCTGAATTCCAAGAACTCAAATCACCTGTTAGATAGCCTGTGATTCTTCTCATACGTAAGATGGCTTCACTCTTGCATACAGGGCATTTGTCATAGATAACTCCTTTATAACCACACGCCTTACAAGTATCTACTGGGTGGTTAATTGATCCATATCCTATGCCTTCGTCGTGCATAACTTTTACAATTTTAGCAATAGCCTTAATGTTCTTTTGTGCTTCACCATCTAGTTCTACATAGGTAATGTGTCCACCTTTTGTGATTGCATGGAAAGGAGCTTCACATCTTATTTTATCAATGATGCTGATGGGTTCTTTTACATCTACATGGAAAGAGTTGATATAATAATCTCGGTCAGTTACTCCAGGGATAACTCCATATTTCTTTCGGTCTATTTTCGTAAAACGTCCTGATAATCCCTCGGCAGGAGTTGCTAATACAGAGAAGTTTAAGTCGTATTTCTTTTTTAGTTCTTCTACTACTTCATTGATGGTTAAAATAGCATCATATAAAGTCTTCCAAGCTTCTTTATTATGTCCATGACCAGATCCATATAAGGCTACCATAGCATTATGTCCACCAATAAATCCGATACCGAGTGTTCCATGTTTTAAGACATCTCCTACAATATCATTAATACCTAGTTGTCCTCCACCTTTCCATACGTCGTTGCCCATCATAAAAGGAAACTGACGAGCTAGTGCTGAACGTTGGTATTCATAGCGTGTATGAAGCTGTTCTCCTATAAGTAATGCTTTTTCTCTAACTCCATTTAAGAATGCCTTTTTAGCTATATCTCTTATTTCTTGGTCGTTCTTACTTTCTTGAGATGCTTTTCGTTTGGCTTCAATAGCAAGACGAGGTAAATTCATTGTTGTGAAAGAAAGATTTCCTCGTCCAAGGGCTGTTTTTTCTCCGTGTAAATCTTCATAAACTCTAGTTCTACAACCCATTGTAGCTAACTCATAGTGATAGCGTTTTGGATCATTTGCATCCCATTTATCATTTGCATTAAATGGAGTATCTAAGAACATAAAGTTGGGGAATAGAGCTTTTGCAGTTGTTTTGCAAGCCTTTAAGTAAAGGTCGAAATTGGGTGCTTTGAATCTGATTTTACCTTCTACTGCTGCATCAAAATCTGTCATCGCCAACTTGTAATCTTCTTCAGAGAAAGTGATGCCATCTTTTATTTTGAATATTTGAATAGGGAAAACGGGCACTTCGCCTTTGGATCCTAAACCCTCAATAGTCGCTTTTAATAATTCTTCTATAACCATACGACCTTCGGCGGACGTGTCTGTTCCGTAGTTGATAGAACTAAAGACAACTTGATTTCCCCCTCTAGAGTGCATTGTATTTAGATTGTGAATAAAGCCCTCCATTGCTTGATGGGTGTCTTTACGTGTTTGTTGATATGCTTTTTCAAAGACGTGCTTCATCTCTGCCTTATTGATATTTACATTGAGAGCAGTCAAAGCCAATCTTAATGTTTCTGTTTTCAGTTCAGGAGCATCAATACTGTCAATATGTTCATTTACTAATATTTTGATGTTGGATTCTGAGGCGTTTTCTTCATCTTCTATTAATGTGAAGAAGCTGATAAAGCTAACAATATGTTTTCTGAAAGATTTTAATACTCCTTTAGCCATGAAGAAGTCAAAGGCAGGTATTGCTTGGCCACCATGTTGTTCATTTTGGTTGGTTTGAAAAATGATTGTTGCTAGGGTTGCATAACTTTGAATACTTTGAGGTGTACGTATACTCCCATTTTTAGTTCTGAAGCCTCTTTCAAATAAATCATCTAAATCATATTGTATACAAGTAGTGGTTTTGGTAGGGTAATAATCTAAATCATGGATATGGATATCTCCTAATTTATGAGCTTCAGCAAATTGTTTAGGCAGAAGGTACTTATACGTATAGTCTTTGGTTACCTCTGAGGCAAAAGTCATCATTTGTCCTGCAGGAGTATGACTACTCATATTTGCATTACTTAAATTTACATCATTTGTATCAATGGCAACAATGCCATCCATGATGTGTTTCATTTTAGTTTTTTTCTCGCGCTCAGTAGTCCTCCAATCTCTATATATAATATATTTCTTTGCAACATCAGGATAGACTTTCATGAGTTCATTTTCAACAAGATCTTGTACTTGCTCTACGGATATGGTATCCAATTGAATTTTATCTACTACTCTATTTGTTATTTCAGACGTGATCTGAGAATCACCGTTTATACCCGTAGCAGTGAATGCTTTGCTAAGTGCATTTTGGATTTTAAGAGGTGAGAAAACCTCTTTTTTTCCATCTCTCTTAATAATTGATTTCGTTCCAGCAGCCATTGTCTTTTGATGATTTTAGTTTTCATTTTGGAAAACTTTTTATTTATTTGAATTTTAAAGTTTACCAAAATAGATTATTTAAAACACTTTTACTATACTCAGTGTAAAATATACATTTTATATAAAACATTGATTTATAGGTATATGGGTGTTTTAATGTCGCAAGTATAACAAAGATACTAATTTTTTTATGAAAGCAAATTTATTTTAAAAACAGATTATTTGGAATACTTTCATTCTTTTTTAATAGAAAAGTACTCTTTGATACTCTCTTAAAAGAGCACGATAACTAGTGTTTTAAACTCGTAAAAAGAGAATTAACACGATGGCATAGTCTAGTGTCTGTTTTTGTGTTATCGTGATGTAAAAGCGGTGTAATTATCTTTAATGAGGCATGCTTATTTTAATGTAAAAGGTTAATTATTTTCTACTGTGCAGGTTTATTATTTGGCTGGGCATGAGCAGATGTAATTTTACAGTGATAGGTTCTCATCATAACACCGACATGTGAATACTTTGACACCGACATGATGATGACATGTCGGTGTCAAAGTAATTAACCCCTCCTAAGAAAATAAGTATTTAATGTTCGCTAAGGAGCTTATTTAAAGGATGTTTATGTGGATAGACTTATATGATTTGTGTTCTTTACTATTAGAGATGTTTTAAGGCATTATTTTTTAACCTTATTCTGAATATTAGAAGTTAGCAAAAACAAAAAGAGAGATTCTCAGCTGAGAATCTCTCTTTTTATATATGATTAAATAGACTTATTATTTAAGTCCTAGTTTTTTAGCTATAGCTTTTGGTAGAGCATCTTTATGAAGAACAATATTCATTGTTTTGTATCTCACGAAAGGTTTTGATGCATACCAAGTTCCTTCGTATTTATTATCTGTACCCCATGAGTTTTTCACCATGAAATATTCTTTACCTGTTTGGTCTTTTGCAATACCATAGATAAGCATACCATGGTCGTCAGTTGTTTCCCAATTGTCAAATGCTGCTTGACGCATTTCTTGAGTTGCCTCAACTTCAGGTCCTGGTTTAGAAACTGCTTCTTTGCTCTTATCAGCAGGAGTCATGCCTGTCCAGCGAGCCATATCAGAGCCACTTAGATCTGTTCTTTCAAGATCAGGCATTACTGCAATGCCATTACGAGTGAAACCAACTTCACTTACATCACTACCCCATGCAATTGTAAATCCTTGTTTCACTGCATAGTCCATTACTTCCATGAATTCATCAATTGGAAGATTGTATGATAAACCACCTCTCCAATTGTCTTGAATTTCAATAACAAATTGTTCGTAGAAAGGGTGGTGTGTATAAGATGTTAGAGAAATATAATCCTCAGCTTTAAGACCTAGTTCGTCAGCAAAGGTTCTTGGAGTATATTCTTTACCTTTATAAGTGAATTTTTCAGGGCATTCGCCTAGATATGTATCATAGATAGCTTTTAAACCTTCTTTCCATACGGGAGTAAGTTTTTTGAAACGTCCTTTAGCAATAGCGTTTACGTAGCCAGAAGCTACAGCATCTATTTCTGTATGAATATGTCTTTCTTCACCATATTTAATTCCTTCCATTGCTTCTTGAGGAACTAAACCATCCTTTTTCATAGTAGCAATAACATCATAGAAACTACCGCCTGGAGAGAATGAACTATCTCCATGAAGGCGAACATATAGTTCAGCTCTATCTAGCATAGTGTGGTGAACGATGAACATCTCAGATAAATCATATTCTCCTTTACCTTGACGTAGAAGTTCTGATTCTAAAAGACCGATTCCAGAAAAGCTCCAGCAGGTACTAGATCTATTTTGGTTCTTAACAGGTGTGATAGCATTTTCTTTTACTGTTGTAAACTGAAAACCTTCATCACTTTTAGCACTCTCTTGTGCATAAAGGCCAAAACTTAGAAGGCATACAGCTGCCGTAAGTAGTGTTTTTTTCATGTTGTTTTAATTTAGTTTGTTATGTATTCAATAAATACAAAGATATATAAAAGTGTCAGAGAATTCTACTTGAAGAAAGCTCAATATGAAAAATACTTTCTTTTTGTGTATAAAACGAATTATATTTAGCTTTCCTGTCTATATAGTAATGTGTTATTAAACATGTATGTATTGCTGAAAAAGAATATTTATATATTATCGTATTGTAAATCAGTTAATTGTGTTTAATAAAACTATTCCCGTTTGTCTAAATAAGCATTTTTTTTTATCTTTGAAAATGTCATAAATAGAAATTGGCATAATTAATCAGTTAATTTCTTCAAATTAAAACTGTTCGTTTATAGGAGTTGATATAAAAAAACTCCTTCTCTATATCATCCGTTCAGTACATATAATTTTACAATTTTATTAATTAATAATAAAGGGCAAAGAAGTTGAGTAAATGTCCTTAAAAAAGTTACTTTATGAGATATAAAGAAAGAATTCTTTTTACCTTTTTATTTTCGTTTTTATTTTTTTCTACGTATTCAATTGCTCAAGAGAAGCCAGAATTTAAGCTTGGTGGAGCACTCCGTTTTAACTATAACTATTCCGATTGGAAAGAGGATAGTAAAAAGAAAGGAGGTGATTTCGGTTTTGATGTATTCCGTTTAAATCTTACTGGAAGTTATAAAAAAATTCTTTTTGATGCAGAATATCGCTTTTATGCCAATAGCTCTGGTGGACATATGCTTAAACACGGTTGGTTTGGCTATAAATTCAATGAAAATCATCAAATACAAGTAGGATTAACTCAAGTTCCTTTTGGCGTATTACCTGTTACTTCTAATAATTTCTTTTTTAATCTGAATTATTATCTAGGATTAGAAGATGACTATGATATGGGTGTGAAATATTTGTTCAATAAAAATGCTTGGAATCTAGCATTGGCTTTCTTTAAAAACTCTGATATTCTTGATTTTGGAGATAAACAAAGTTTATCACCAAATCGTTATTCTTATGATGTAGGAGGTAGAGATAAAGAAGTAAATCAGGGAAATATTCAAATAAACTATACTTGTGGAAATAGGTTTAAACAAGAATTTGGTCTATCGGGAATGCTCGGTGGTATTTACAATATGGACACTGAAAAGATGGGGTTGAGAAAAGCTTTTGCAGTACATTATTCTGCTTCATATAAAAACTGGGATGTTAAGGCTCAGTATACTACATATGCTATGAGCCCCAAGAAGGGAAATGATAAGAATGGGAACCCTATAGATCGAGATTTTGTAACCATGGGAGCTTATGGAGCGAATTATAATGTAGCTAGAAAAGCAGATACTTACTTAGCTACTATTGCTTACACAATACCTGTAAATAAAGGAATATTAGATAATATACGTATCTACAATGATTTTAGTATGATGCATAAACGCATTGATGGCTATAAAGATAGCTATCAAAATGTCTCAGGGATATTACTTACAACAGGACCAGTATTTACTTACATCGATTATGCCTTGGGCAAAAATCATTCCTGGTTTAGTAATGCTTGGGATGATAGTTTTGCACAAGGTGATCCTTCTAATAAATGGAATGCACGTTTTAATATAAACATGGGTTATTACTTCTAAACCTTTAAAAATAGAATAATAGATGAGTAAAATAGAAATAAAAGATTTATACCTGATATTTGGAGCAGAAAAAAGTCGCGCTTTCCGTAAACTGAAAGAGGGTAAAAGTAAGGCGGAAATACTCAAACATACGGGATGTACTATTGCTGTGCAAGATGCAAATCTAACTATTAATGAAGGTGAGATTTTTGTTGTAATGGGATTGTCTGGTAGTGGAAAGTCTTCACTATTACGTTGTATTAATCGTTTGGTTACTCCTACACATGGAGAAATAATTATCAATGGAACAGATATATCCAAGGCTAGCGATAAGCAACTGATCAATAGTCGTCGTAAGACTATGGCTATGGTCTTCCAAAACTTTGGACTGTTACCCCATAAAACGGTTGTTGAAAATATAGGTTTTGGTTTAGAGTTGCAAGGAGTTGATAAAGAAACTCGAGAAGACAAAGCAATGTATGCTATGAAGCTAGTTGGATTAGAAGGTTATGAAAGTCAGATGGTAAGTGAGCTTTCTGGTGGTATGCAGCAAAGGGTAGGCTTAGCCAGAGCTTTAGCTAATGACCCCGAAGTGCTATTGATGGATGAAGCTTTCTCTGCACTAGACCCTTTGATCAGAACGCAAATGCAAGATGAGCTTTTGGCCTTGCAAACAAAGATGAAGAAAACCATTGTCTTTATTACCCACGATTTAGACGAAGCTATTAAGCTGGGAGATCGTATAGCAATTATGAAAGATGGCGTGATAGTTCAGGTAGGTACTTCGGAAGAGATACTAACAGAACCTGCCAATAATTATGTAGCTAGTTTTGTTGAAAATGTAGATAGAAGTAAAATCATTACAGCATCTTCTATCGTGTTGAAGGATCCAATTGTTGCACGTTTTAAGAAGGAAGGTCCTGAAGTTATCATCAGAAAGATGAGACGAAAGAATCTTACTCTTTTGCCTGTGGTAGATGATGATAATTTATTGGTGGGAGAAGTATATTTAGAAGACTTACTGGAACTCCGGAAAGAGCATATTAAAAATATTGATTCTGTTATTAAGCAGTTTGGCCACACAGTTAGAGAAAACACGGTTATAGAAGATATTATTCCCTTGATGACAAAAACAAACTCTCCTATATGGGTAGTGGGTGAAAATAAGGAGTTTAAAGGCATTGTACCTCTTTCTTCATTGGTGTTCGAAGTCACAGGAAAAGATAAGAAAGAAATAGATAAGTTAGTTCAAAATGCACAAGACTTATGATTGAAAGAATTAATATAGGAAAATATATAGAGATAGCCATTAATTGGTTAACAGAGAATTTTGCATCATTTTTTGATGCATTGAATACAGGTATTGGTGGTTTTATTGACGGTCTTCAAACCATACTAAATAGTATCCCTTTTTGGATTACTATCATTGTTATGGCTATACTTGCCTGGAAAAAAGCAGGTAAAGGAGTAGCATTATTTTCGGTTTTAGGTTTACTATTGATTTGGGGAATGGGCTTTTGGGAGCCTACTATGGAAACCTTGGCATTAGTATTATCTTCAACGTTTATTGCTTTATTAATAGGAGTTCCTTTGGGTGTATGGACAGCTTATAGTGACCGTTGTGATAAAATATTACGTCCGGTACTTGACTTTATGCAAACTATGCCCGCATTTGTTTATCTAATTCCTGCTGTTTTATTCTTTGGATTAGGACCAGTACCAGGAGCTTTTGCTACTGTAATTTTTGCTATGCCTCCTGTGGTTCGTTTAACAGGATTAGGTATTCGTCAGGTTCCTAAAAATATAGTTGAGGCTACTACATCTCTAGGGGCTACTCGTTGGCAGCTGTTATTTAAGGTTCAGTTACCATTGGCTTTGCCTACTATTTTGACAGGTGTGAACCAAACGATTATGATGTCGCTCTCTATGGTTGTGATAGCTGCCATGATTGCTGCTGGTGGATTAGGAGAGATTGTATTAAAAGGAATTACCCAGATGAAAATCGGTTTAGGTTTTGAGGGTGGTATTGCTGTGGTTATTCTTGCGATTATATTAGACCGTATTACGCAGGGTATAGCGAAGAAAAATAATGGGAAAAAGAAAAATAATTAAATAAAAGATATAATAGAATGAAATATTTAAAAAGTATAGCACTAATGCTTGTAACAGCACTGTTATTTGCATCATGTGGAAATCAATCAGATAAAAAAACAATCACTTTTGCTTATGTTAATTGGGCTGAGGGAATTGCTATGACAAACCTCGCTAAAATCTTATTTGAAGAACAAGGTTATAAGGTGAAAATGAAGAATGCAGATATTGCTCCAATTTTCGCTGCATTAGCTAAAAAGGATGCAGATGTGTTTTTGGATTCTTGGTTACCTATAACGCATGCAGATTATTTTAAACAATATGGAGATGCGATAGAAGAAATAGACACATTGTTTAATGATGCAACGATAGGATTGGTAGTACCTTCGTATGTAACTATAAACTCTATTGAAGAGTTGAATAGTGTAAAAGATCAATTTGAGGGCGAGATTGTAGGGATTGATGCGGGAGCAGGAGTGATGAAGGTTACAGAACAAGCTATCAAGGATTACAATTTGGATTTTAAATTACTTTCTTCGACTGGTCCTATGATGACAGCAGCTTTGAAAAAAGCTATTGATGAAAATAAATGGGTTGTTGTAACTGGTTGGAAACCTCATTGGAAGTTTAGCCGTTTTGATTTGAAAATTTTAGAAGACCCTAAGAATGTATATGGAGAAGCTGAAGTTATCAAGAGTATCTGTAGAAAGGGATTTAAAGAAGAGGATCCTTTTGCCACAGAATTGATAGGAAATATGAAGTTTACTAATGAACAGATTAGCTCTTTAATGGATGCACTAGAAGATGCTCCAACAGAGGTTATGGGAGTAAAATCTTGGATGAAAGATAATCAAGAGCTAGTAGATAGTTGGATACCGAAGAAGCTAGAAGAATAGTTATTGGATGGTCAATATAGTAAAGGTCGAGGATTCCTCGACCTTTTTTTATTATCTATTTTTAAATGTAGAAATACTTTTTATTTTGGTGTTTATTACTAAAAATCCCACTATAAGTATGCCAATAAAGAGGACCAATGCAAAAATTAAGGTACTCGATGATAACGTACTTGCAATGCTCGTATCTGTTACTTCTTTTATGAAAGGGATATAAATACTCTGGGCATACTTGGTTATAATGATGGCTATTATAGATGATATACTCACTAATATCATCGTGATAAATAGATATGGGCGGGCTATTTGTGTATTTGAATATCCTAAAAGAGATAGGTTTTCTAGGCTATATATGTTTTTCTCTACGAGTAAGTAAATACTCAAAATCAAAATATAACAAGCCAAAACACTTATAAGTAAGCCTATAAATAAAACAATGCTGATACTTATATTTAAAAAGTAACGAGCTTTCCCTGTATCTAGCTGGTTCCCATCAATGATATAGCCCTTGTCTGCAATAAACTTAGAGAGTTGAGGATCTGAACTATTCTTGACTTTTATGATGACGCGTAGAGCATCCTTTTCTTTATCAGTTGAATATTTGCTGTTAGCCTCTTTCAAGAAGCTCTCGGGCACTAAAATAGTGTTTATCCTTTTGGAGAAACCGATAATACGCCCTTTATATCTTTGAAACTGTCCATTTCCAGAAGCATTAATATCTAATACTACGGAGTTGATAAGTCCTTCCGAAACTTTGGGTAAACTTTTGCTAGCAGCAAATCCAAAATTATATAAATCGAGATAGGAGCGAGGAATAATAATGGGAATTTCTTCTTTTTCCGTATTGTAGATCCAATCTGTACTTTCAACGTCAATAAAGTTATCAGGAACAGACTCAAAGAACATATCGGTTGCTATTCCAAATTGCTTTCCAATAAAATTAATATTGGCTCTGATGTTGAAATGTGACGCTTCAAATAAACCTACATCTTGGATGAAAGATTGATCTTTTAGGCTATTAATTTCTTTTTTTGAGAATGAAGGCGATTTACCTAATATAGAGCCAACTGTATTGACCTTTTTGGTGAGTATTATATATTCATCTTGAAGGAAACTATCTTTATCATTTAATATTGGGTGTAAGTCAGAATAAATCTGAATACCGATAAAGATAATACTGAGTCCTACTAGATTGGCTAATGTGAAACCTATTAGCTGATTACGACTCATCTTATGTTTAAGTAATTTATATAGCATAGTTAGAGATTAAAGTAGTTTGAGTAGGGTAAATCTAATTGGTGTCCCAATGATGTTACTATAATGCCTGCTCCTTGCCCTGAGGCTTCTTCGAGTAGCAGCTTTGCTAACTCTTTACTGTTTTCTACGTCAAGGTGGCTTATTGGCTCATCTAAGAGTATAAATTGATAAGGCTGACATAAGGCTCTAATAAATGCAACTCTTTGTCTTTGTCCAAAAGATAAGGCTTTAATGGGTATATTAGTCTTGTCTGCAATACCTAGCCGCTCCAACATATTGGTGATATCTTTCTTGCTTTTAAACTTAGTAAGTTTATTCTTGATCTGGATATTTTCTAAGGCGGTAAGCTCTTCAAACAAACGGAGCTCTTGGAACATGATACTCAATTCCTTTTGTCGGATTGAATTCCAATCTTTACTTTTTATTTGCTTGATATTCACATCATCAAAGAAAATCATACCTTGGTAATCTCGTCTATAACCGAAAATATAGCTACAAAGAGAACTTTTTCCTGTTCCCGATGCAGCTTTTATAAGACATATCATCTCTTTATCAAAGATAATATCTTGATGCCATATATCTGATTGAATGCTGCTACCCCCTGCAAACACTTCAGGAAGAGCCTGCTTTAGATGAATCTTTTCCATAATTATATTAAAAAATAAACCACCACTAATATAAGTTATTAATGGTGGCTTATAAATTATTTGAGAATTTATCTTTTACATTTTCGTAAGTTGAACAAGTAACTTGGTTAATAATTTAAGAGAGTTCTCTTCTTGTGATTTGAAAACAAGACTTGTGCTAGATGCTAATGGAGTGTTGTTTTTTGCATCAAGATAATCTAAATCCATAATGAAGTTTTTAACATCTGCATTTTGTAAACCTCTTAGATTACTCATACCCATCTGTACGATAGGTATAGCTAAGATAGCTTGGATATCAAGGGATAAATATGAATAGCCATCCTTGCTACGTGTATAATAGCGTGATTCTTTAATATTAGGTGCAACATCCTTTGATGGGTTTTTAGCCAATTCAGCGTTGCTAGTTAGAAATAGTCTATCATTTTCTGTACCTAGATACATCGTGAAACCTCTTTCGCTAAGAGTCAATAGGTTTTCTGTTTCTTCAACGATAGCTGTGCTTGAAGATGGTTTTTCTTTAATCCACTCAACTATTTTTGTGTATAATGTATTTCCCTTAGTTGAACAGAATACAGAAAAATCTGCACTTGGGCTGATAAAGTTGAAATCAATGCTATTAAGTGCCAATGTTATATCTCCATTGACTAGATTCATATATTCTTTAACCTGCGCAAAATCATCTTTAATAGATTCTCTAGTTTCTTCATCAGTCATAAAATACTTATCAACAAATGTCATTAGTTTAGTGCCATCTATACCTAGGTTCATAAAGAATAGAGGATCTTTACCCACATGATTAGCAAACTCTCCGGATGCTTTTTTAAGTATTTCTTCTCCTTCCTTGAAGATGGTCATGTCTGCTCCTTCTTCTGCAAAAATAGATTGATTTAAGTCGATTTTACCCTTCTCAAAGTTTAAAGATAATACTTGAAACACTCTGCTATCAAGTTTGTCATAAAAAGAGTCTGTAAAAGCTAAAGAAGCAGGATTAACAGTTAGCTGTTTATTAAGTTGACTTAAATTTTTAATGCTAAATGCTAAAGCTAAATCATCAGTACTCTTGATTCCCTTGTAATAGTTATAACTATTTAAAGTCTTTTCTGGTTGGGTTAATTTTTTGAACTCATCCGATTCTGGCTTAATAGTTGTAGCAATCATAATTTGTTTATTATACAAAATATGAAATTCATTTTCATTAAATGCTAATGATTTGAATCCATCTATTTCAGACTGAGTTACGTCTTCTGTTTCTTTTTCAAGAGTCTTAAATAGATTTTCTAATTTAGATTGATCTTCTACTGAAGCAAATAGGCTCACTTGGCTAGATTCTATTTCATGTCCTTCATAGGAGATTGCTAGGTACAGTCTATTCTTGATATTTAATCCCGAAGTTCCAGGATTATCAATCACAGACTTCAATAACTGTTTGCTGTCTTCTTCTAATCCATAAGTAATGTTGTTGATAAACTCTGTTTGATCTTCAGGAGTAATCTGATTTTTGATGTCAGATTTTGTTAATAGTTGTTCTAAGTTAATAGATACAACCATATTATTCTCATTAATTGAAATTAGAGATTCATATTCCTTGGTTTCCGAACATGAAGTTAGCACTCCTATGCATAAAAGAAGTACTAGGCTGTGAAAGTAAAAACTAATTTTCTTCATAGTTGTAAAATAAATTATTGATTTAGAATATTGATAGTGCTACAAGCAAATATTGCAGCTGTTTCTGTGCGAAGACGACTATCCCCGAGACTTATTGGTTGAAAACCGTTATCTAGGGCAAGTTGTATTTCTTCAGGGCTAAAGTCTCCCTCTGGACCAATCAAAATAAGAGCATTTTCACCAATGGTGTACAACTCTTTTAGTAATTCTTGATTTTCTTTGTAACAGTGGGCTATAAATTTTTGTCCATTGAAAGGCTGAGTTATAAAAGTTTTAAAAGGAGTCATTTCATTCAGTTTAGGTAATGTTGCCCTTTTAGATTGCTTCATGGCAGAAACGAGTATTTTCTCAACACGATCTGTTTTTATAATCTTTCTTTCTGAAAACTGGCAGTTTAGAAAAGTAAATTCATTGAATCCTATTTCTGTTGCTTTTTCAGCAACCCACTCATTTCTATCCATGTTCTTGGTTGGGCCCATGGCCAAGTGAATATACACTTTGGGTGGAGTAGGAGTATGAGTCTCCAAAATATTGAACAAACACTTTTTAGGTGTAGTCAATGTAATTTCAGCCTCATAGAAGTTTCCTTTACCATCTGTTAAAGTAATGTGATCTCCTTCTGTTAGTCTTAAAACCCTAGAACAGTGCTTTGCTTCATCACTAGGAAGCTCTTTTATTTGATCAATATTGGGAGTGTAAAATATAGGCATTTTCTATTTTTCTAAATCTGCAATTTGGTCTCTTAATATAGAGGCTAATTCATAGTTTTCTTTTTGAATAGCCTCTTTTAACTGATTTTCTAATTTATCTTTCTCACTTATTTCCATGCCAAAAGTGATGTACTCGGGATTTCCAGAGCTTTTGTCTTCATCACTATCTTCATCAAGTACTATTTCGACAGATTCTTGGTTAAGAATTTCCTCCTCAATAAATATTGGAGTATTTAGTCTTATTGCCAATGCTATAGCATCTGATGTGCGAGCATCTATACGTGTATATTGATCTCCTTTGTTGAGATAAATATACGAGTAATAAACACCTGAGATAACTTTATAAATAAGGATTTTACTAATCTTTGCTTCTAGAAAGTCAAAGCATGAAATCATTAGATCGTGCGTTAATGGGCGTGAATTGGGGATTTCATTAATGGCACAGATTATAGAGTGAGCTTCTTTCTCACCTATAATAATAGGAATCTGGCGTCTTTTTCCCTTATTTTCCTCTAAAAGTAGGCTATAAGCGCCTACTTTTGATTGACTTTCATATACTTGTTTGATGTGTAATTCGATTTCTGAACTCATAATTAAACATTGATTTTTTCAGGATTATGTTTGTATTTAAATAGTATAGCAAATAATATAGCTACTACTAAAGCATAAACAGCAAATACGAACCAAGAGTTTGGCCATCCAACAATATCTACTATATAACCTGCAGCATAAGATCCTATGAATGCTCCTAAACCATTGGTCATAATCATAAATAAACCTTGTGCACTTGAACGAATAGAGTGGTCTGTTTCCTGGTCTATAAATAAAGAACCTGAGATATTAAAGAAGTCAAATGCAACACCATACACAAGCATTGATGCGATTAACATCCATACTCCTTCTCCAGGGTTACCTGTCCCAAGTAGTCCAAAACGTAAAACCCAAGCTACCATACTGATAAGCATTACTTTCTTAATACCAAAGTGTTTTAAGAAGAATGGAATCAATAAGATACAAAGAGTTTCAGAAACTTGTGATAAGGAAATAAGTGTATTGGCGTGTTCAACTCCAAATGTTCCTTGATATTTAGCGATGTTACCAAAGTGTTGTGTTAGGTAGTCATTGGCAAAGGCGTTAGTAATTTGTAGTGATACTCCAAGAAGCATACAGAAAATAAAGAAAATAGCCATCTTCTTTTGCTTAAACAAGGAGAAGGCTTTTAAACCCATAGCTTCAATCCATGATTGTTGAGCACCAGGTTTTGCTGTATGGCAGTGTGGTAATGAGAATGAGTATCCTGCAAGAATAAGTCCTAAACCAGCAGATACATATAATTGCTCATGTGTGCTTGTAAAGCCTAAGATTTCTACAGCATTCATTGCTATAATAAATCCTACAGTACCCCATACCCTGATTGGCGGGAATGCCTTGACCGTATCTAATCCTGCGACATTCAGTGAGTTGTAGGCGACAGAGTTGGATAAAGCTATTGTAGGCATATAAAAGAATACTGACAGAAGCATGTATGTGTACAATGGTGTATACGTGGTTTCTTGTGCTGCTAAGAATATGAAAAATGCACTTAGCAAATGACTTAGACCTAAAAGCTTTTGTGCAGGTACCCATCTATCTGCTATAATACCCATAATAGCAGGCATAAATAATGAGGCAATACCCATTGTTGCATAAAAACTTCCAATTTCTTTTCCGGAGAAAGCTAGTGTTCCGCTTAGGTATCCTCCAAACGAAATTAACCATGAACCCCATATTGCGTATTGTAGAAAGTTCATGATTATTAAGCGATACTTTATATTCATAATATCAATTTATAGTAAAACAAATGTCTTAATTAGTACAAATGTATACAATAATTCTCTAAGAGAATACCCTTTTAAGTCCTTTTTAGTGCTGTTTCTATGTGTTTAGATAGATACACTATTTTTTAGTAGTTGTAACTGAAATATTCCCGATATTATTTTTTGGTTTCTTACTTTTACATTGATGTTTGATATCTTTATAAAGCTTGCTTTGTGTGTAAATCGGTTTTATTTAAAATGTAATAGTGTGAATGGATATAGCTTAAAAAAGTATCATTGTGAATTAATACGATACTTGTTTTTTAGTTGCTTAATCAATGATTATTTAATTTGTGTAGGGAGGCTATTATCCATTTAGAGTATGTCGTTACTGATAATAAAGTCTATCTAAAAGAGTCTCTGTTTTAGTGAATATCATGTTGTGAAGTGAAAAAATAAAGAGAATATAGATAAGAATCATAGTCTTATCATGACACCGATAAGAGGCTACTTTGACACCGATATGTTATCGTCATGTCGGTGTCATGATGAGTCTGCTCTTTTTAAAATACTATTGAGAAAAGGTGGAAAGTCTTTAGAAAAGGGCAAAAAAAAAATTGATTGTCTCCCGACAACCAATCTTTGTAAACCTTAAATCTAATACCATGAAAAACACAGGTGCAAATATATGGACTTCATGTTATAAAACATAATAAATAACTTGATATCTGTATTTGTTTAACTATGCTTAACGGTTTTAATAGATTTAAATATTTATTCTACGTATAGTACGAGTCCTTTAAGATATTCTCCTTCGGGATGGTAGATGCTCACTGGATGATCAGCAGGTTGAGTAAGTTGGTGTAAAATTCTAACTTTTCTACCTGACATGGCTGCAGCCGAGAATACCATAGTTCTGAAGTCGTCTTTAGATACTACTTGAGAACAAGAGAATGTAAATAATATACCTCCTGGCTGTATCTTTTCAAGCGCTTTTGCGTTTATTTTTCTATAGCCTTGAAGTGCATTACGAAGAGCTTTTCGATGTTTAGCAAAAGCTGGAGGATCCAAAACGATTAAGTCATATTGATTGCCCATTCTATCAAGATACTTAAATGCATCTTCAGCTATGGCTTTATGTCTTTCGTCTTCACCAAAGTTTAATGAGATGTTTTCATTGGTTAAGTCAATTGCTTTAGCCGAGCTATCTACTGAGTGGACAACTTTAGCACCACCACGCATAGCATAGAATGAAAATCCTCCTGTGTAACAGAACATATTTAGTACCGAGCGATCTTTAGAGTATTTTTCAAGTAAAGATCTGTTTTCTCTTTGGTCAACAAAGAAGCCCGTCTTTTGTCCTTTTAGCCAGTCAACATGGAATTTTAAACCATTTTCTATTGCAATGTTGTTTTTATCTCCACCAATAAGAAAACCATCTGTAGGATCTAATTCAGCTTTGAAAGGTAATGTTGTTTCTGATTTATAATAGATGTTTTTTACAGCTCCGTCCATTACTTTGATAATAGTTTCAGCTAAGATATTACGCATGTAGTGCATTCCTACTGAGTGGGCTTGAAGCACAGCTGTTTCATCATACACATCGACAATCAAACCAGGCAAGAAATCTCCTTCTCCATGTATAAGACGAAATGTATTATTATGGGGGTTATGAGCTAAGCCTACAGCTTTTCTTACATTATAAGCTGTTTGAATGCGATTAATCCAAAAATGGTCATCAATAGCCTCATCTTGAAAGCTTAAAACACGAATGGCAATGCTGCCTATTTGATAATGTCCTTTTGCGATAAATTCATTAGATGCTGTAAATACATCTACGACATCACCTTCTTCTGGTTTTCCTTCCATATGAGCGATAGCTCCAGAAAAAATCCACGGATGAAAGCGATTAAGAGATTGTTCTTTTTTGGGTTTTAAAAACACTTTATGTGTTGTCATAATTCTTGCGTAAAAATTAATATGGTATGGACAAATTAGTCTTTTATTATTTGCTCTGTTGGTACTTCTGGTTTAACTATATAGTCTCCCGACTGTTTTAGTTCTTCTAAAAAGTTGTAGATGCGTAAGCAACTCCAAGCGTCTGTGGCAGCATAGCGTTGCTGAGCATCTGTTAATTCTACAGCTTCCCAATTAGATAAACGTTGAGCTTTAGATATTTTCTCTTTGAATAAGATGGCATATATTTTCTGAAGGCTTTTATCTTTAATACCAAAGTGCTTTACGTACTCTTGTAAGTCGATGCAGTTTTCTTGTTTAAAAGAAGCCCTTTTGCGAAGCATCATAAAATCATCACGTAGTGATAAGCCTATCTTTTTGATATTGGGATTCTCCAATAATTCAATAAGTTCTGGAACTAATCCGAGCTTATTCAATCTGAATAAGAAACAGATATTGTCAGTTGATATTTGTAAAAGAGCAACTTTATACGATTTCCCTTTCACGAATGCAGGTCTTGTTTCACTATCTATACCCAGAATAGTCTGTGCATTTAGAATTTCTATAGCTTTCCTGGTTGCACCTTTGGTTTGAATAACCTCTATGGCTCCAGGAAATTTCGCTTGTGGAAGTTGTTTTATCTGCTCTTTAGTAATGCTTCGATGTATAATCATTCCGTTTTTTACTTTTCATCAATTAATAGAAGTCTTCTTCTGTGTTATAAAAATCTTGGTCTGCATCCTCTGGATTAGTTGTTTGATACTTTACATCGTGCAATGCTCTTAAAGTGTTGACAAGACGTTGTCCCCAAAAACTAGCGAAATGTTGTTGGCATTGGACTAAAGCATCATGCATTGTTTCATTTAGACCAAGTTGAAAGATAAACACAAAGTTTCTAATATCTTGGTAGATATCAGCTAAATCTTCTGAGATGTTCTTTTTGATAGGAGTATCACTATATTGCATATCAGGAAGGAATACCTCTAGGTAATCATCTTTTTCTGCAAGAACAGAAGCTATATTTATTCTCAATATCTCATAGCTTTCTTCGGTCACATAAGTCTCTAAATATTGTTCTTCAAGACTTGTAAAAGGAGGAAGAAGGCTTGCTTTTAAGTAAAGTAGAGGAAGTAGCTTTAAGGCTGTGTCAACAAACTCTTCTCTTTCTAGGCTTTCTGCTCTTTCAAGGAAACCACAGGTCTCAGCTGCTACAGTAACAAACTCTATAACGTTTTTATCAAAAATTACTTGATTTTCCTTTTCCATGGATGTTTTTATTTAATCATGCAAAGGTAGCAAAAAGTAATGATAGCTAATAAAAAGCGAATCGCTTTAACTCTGTTCATTCTGTTTTTTAGAAAAAATACTTCATATTGATGGAATAAATCTATTTTTATAAACTTCCTTTTCTGTACATTATTTGTCTTTATCAAAATAAAGATTGTATCTTATTTATTTACTACTTTTGTACTAACATAATCCCTAACATAAATCGACAATGACAGATTTTTCGAATGATGAGAATACGATAGAGTCAACCTCTATGTTACATAAAATCAAGGCAATATTAAAAAATGAAATAGTAAGTTTTATTATAGGACTATTCCTTATTATGTTTGCCTTGTATCTTCTTATACCCTATTTGTCTTTTTTTATCACAGGAGGTGCTGATCAAAGTATCTTGGATAGTGCAAGTTCAGATTTGAACTCAACTGATAATGGAATTAAAAATATGGGAGGAGCTAGAGGTGCACAATTAGCATATTGGTTAATTAATAATAGCTTTGGTGTCGCTTCAATTTTTATTATAGCCTTTTTAGGTGCTGCCGGTATTCGTATGATGAAGGTTCGAAAGCTAAATATGTGGCGCTGGTTTTTTGGTTGTACCATGCTCTTACTCTGGTTTTCATTATTCTTTGGTTATTTCTTTTACGAGGCTTATCAAGATTCCTTCATCTATCTTGGCGGACTGCATGGCTATAATGTAAGTCTTTGGATCGAGTCGCAGATTGGTACAGGTGGTATTCTCCTTCTATTTATTATTTCTGCTTTGTATATTTTAATCTTCTTCAATAAAAAATACATCAATAAGATTCGTGACTTCTTTTCTGGGAAGTATATTCCTAATATCAAACGAAAGAAAAAAGATAAATCAGATAACTCTGTGGATGAGGCTGATGATTCCGATGAGTTTGAAGATGAGAATCAAACGAAAGAGGAAAATAATACAGACAAAGAGGCTACTCTAAATGAAAATGATTCTTTAGAAATGGAGCTAAACACATCTGCTGATGAAGAATCTTTAGAGTTGTCAAAGTCGGATAAAGATAAGATAGAACTAGTTATAGAAGAAAAGGTGGAAGAAATCATAGAGCAATCTCTTCCAAAAGGAACTACTCAAGGTCCAAAAGAGAGTAGTAAATCTCAAGATAAAGACGCTGAACCAGCTTTTGAGGTAGAAGCTGCTAAAGATGATTTATACAGAGGTTCTTTAGATCAACCATATAATCCTAAGCTGGATTTAGAAGGATTTAAGTTTCCAACCTTAGATTTAATGAAGCATTTTGAAAATAATGATCCTAATGTCAATATGGAAGAGCAGAATATGAATAAAAATAAAATTATTTCTACTCTACGAAGTTTTGATATTGAGATAACTTCTATAAAAGCGACTGTTGGTCCTACGGTTACTCTCTATGAAATAACACCAGCACAAGGGGTGAGAATATCTAAGATTAGAAATCTAGAAGACGATATTGCTTTAAGTTTGGCTGCACTTGGTATTCGTATTATTGCACCGATTCCAGGTAAGGGTACAATTGGGATAGAAGTGCCAAATGAAAATCCGAAAGTAGTATCAGGTCAATCTATTATCGGTAGTAAAAAGTTTCAAACTTGCAATTATGAGCTTCCTGTGGCTTTTGGTAAAACGATTACGAATGAAGTATTTGTAGTTGACTTATGTAAAATGCCACATATATTGGTGGCTGGTGCTACAGGACAAGGTAAGTCTGTCGGATTAAATACCATGATAACCTCTTTACTCTATAAAAAACATCCCGCTGAACTGAAATTTGTATTGATCGACCCAAAGAAAGTTGAGTTTAGTATTTATTCAGCAATAAAGCATCATTATCTAGCTCAGTTGCCAGATGCTGAAGAACCGATTATAACTGATGTTACTAAGGTTGTACAAACTTTAAATTCGGTGTGTGTTGAAATGGATGCTAGATATGATTTACTGAAAGCTGCTAAAGTTCGTAATATCAAAGAGTACAACGAAAAGTTTATAAATCGTCAATTGAACCCAGAGAAGGGACATAAGTATATGCCTTATATTGTTGTCGTTATTGATGAGTTTGGAGATTTAATTATGACAGCAGGTAAAGAGATTGAATTGCCTATTGCTCGTATTGCTCAGTTGGCTCGTGCTGTGGGTATTCATATGGTAATTGCTACGCAACGTCCAACAACTAATATCATAACAGGTACAATTAAGGCAAACTTCCCTGCTCGTGTAGCATTTAGGGTGTCTTCAATGACCGACTCACGAACCATTCTTGATAGACCAGGAGCTAATCAGTTGATTGGAAAAGGAGATATGCTATATCTTCAGGGTTCTGATCCAATCCGTGTACAATGTGCTTTTATTGATACTCCAGAAGTTGAGAATATTACTAAATATATTGCTCAGCAACAAGGTTATACTACTCCTTTTTATCTGCCAGAATATACCAGCGAAGAGAGTAGAGCAGCCATGGGAGAGGTTGATCCTGCTCGTTTAGACCCTCTTTTTGAAGATGCTGCTCGTATGATTGTTATTCATCAACAAGGTTCAACTTCTTTAATTCAAAGGAAGTTTTCTATAGGATACAATAGAGCTGGACGAATTATGGACCAATTGGAAAAGATGGGTATAGTTGGTCCAAGTGAGGGCAGTAAAGCTCGCCAGGTATTTTGTCAAGACGAGATGGAATTAGATCAACGTTTGAACAATTAATTAACAAGAATCGTTATAGATAAGCATATGAAAAGGCTGATATTGACACTAACACTACTACTTCCTTTCCTTGGCGTTTATTCTCAAAAGAATAAGGATGCAAAGTATCTATTGGATAATGCTACTGCTTTACTTCAAAAAGAGGGTGGCATTAAGACATCTTTCTATTCATCTACATATAAAGGAGGAATAATGGAGGGTGATACCAAAGGTGTATTATATCTTAAAGGAGAAAAATTTGTTCTCGAAACAAGTGAAATGAAGACTTGGTATGATGGCAAATATCAGTGGAGCTTAATCTTTGAAATGGAAGAGGTTAATGTTTCTGAGCCTACTGAAGAGGAGTTACAAGAAATTAATCCTTATCAACTTTTAAAACTTTACAAGAAAGGATATTCGTATTCTTTATCTGGTAATGTGAAAAATGGAGCAATTGAGGTTATACTGAAAGCTCAAGATAAAACTCGCAATTACCAGCAGATTAAAGTGTGGATTAACCAGACATCTTATGAGCCTAATTTATTAGAAGTAATGACAAAGGATAATAGAATTGCAAAAATTCAAATAAAAGAGTTCTCCAAAGGTATCAAACTTTCAGATGCACTATTCCGTTTTAATAGCGAAGATTACCCCGATGCGGATATAATTGATTTACGTTAATACATAATTAAAAGATAATAAGATATGGCAGATATTGAAAAAGTAAGATGCTTAATTATTGGTTCAGGTCCTGCAGGTTATACTGCAGCTATTTATGCTGGACGTGCAGATATAAAACCTGTATTATATGAAGGACTTCAACCTGGTGGTCAGTTGACAACTACTACTGAAGTTGAAAACTTCCCAGGTTACCCTGAAGGAATTACTGGTCCTGAGTTGATGGAAGATTTGAAAAAACAGGCAGAACGTTTTGGTGCAGATATACGCTTTGGTTTAGCTACTAAAGCAGATTTATCGAAGGCTCCATACAAAGTAACTATCGACGAAGAAAAGGTTATTGAAGCAGATACTCTAATTATAGCTACTGGTGCTACTGCTAAATACCTAGGCCTAGAAGATGAGCAAAAATATATGGGCATGGGTGTTAGTGCTTGTGCTACTTGTGATGGTTTCTTCTATAGAAAGAAAGTCGTTGCTGTAGTGGGTGGTGGTGATACTGCTTGCGAAGAAGCGCTATACTTGGCTGGTTTAGCTTCTAAAGTGTATTTGGTTGTTCGTAAACCTTTCTTGCGTGCTTCTCAAATAATGCAGGATAGAGTAAAGAACAATCCTAAAGTAGAAGTACTGTTTGAGCATAATGCTGTAGGACTATTTGGAGATAATGGCGTAGAGGGTGTAAACCTAGTAAAGAGAATGGGTGAATCAGATGAAGAAAGATATGACTTGCCTATTGATGGTTTCTTCTTGGCTATTGGTCATAAACCAAATTCAGATATCTTCAAACCTTACCTTCAAACCGATGAAGTGGGATATATTGAAACCATAGGTAAAACTCCAAAAACTTCTGTACCTGGGGTATTTGCTGCAGGTGATGTGGCTGATCCACATTATCGTCAGGCAATTACTGCTGCAGGAACAGGTTGTCAAGCAGCTTTAGAAGTAGAAAGATATTTATCAGAAAAAGGTTTGTAATTAAATCTAAATATAAGATACAAAGGAGAATGCTAGCATTCTCCTTTTTTTGTGTATAGCTGTGAACATGAATTGTTATATGTCTATTGTAATAATTATGTCTGTAAAGTTTCTAAAAGCAGACTAATTATTCTTGTCTCCAATCAAGAATGCTTATCTTCGTGTATAAAGAAATTATGTTTATGAAAAGAAGTCTACTACTTTTAACAACTTTACTCCTATTTTGTGGTGTAGCAAAAGCTCAATATCTAAAAAAAGGCTTTTGGGGTGGAGTTGAATTAAGTTATGGGTTAACACTCTCCGATAAAGGTGGGTTATATCATCAGAAATATGGTGGTGATACAAAGATGCAGGCACTTGATTTACGTACTGTCTTCGGCTATTATCTTACAAAAAACTTTTCAATAGGTACGGGAGTAGGAGTAGCTACTTACTCAGACCCAAGAATAAACCTTGTTCCTATTTTTATTGATGTACGATTTCATCCAATTACCCGTATAAATGAAAACTTGTATATAAGTGCGAATGTGGGTACTTCTCTAGTTTCTAATCAAAGCCATATAGATCCTAAGCTTCTATGGGAATTAACTCTTGGTTATCTGTTGTTCGATTTAGGTAATTGTACTTTAACTCCCTCGATAGGCTATGGTTTCTTTAAATATAATGCAGAGCAGTGGGATAATTTAAATGAAAGGTTGTATGACGAAACTCAAAAACGTAGAACTTTGTTTTTTAGATTGAGTTTAACCTATTGAAAAAAGAGAACAACTCTGTAATACATTTGTTGTATAATATTATTAACTCTGATGAATGATTTAATTCTAAAAGAATATTTTTGCTGAATTGGATCATCATATTAAAGAGATTTCTAACTTTATCTGCGTAAATTAAATTTGAAATATATGAATAAGAACTTACTTCTTGCATTGGCTTTCTTCTTTATAGGTGAAGGCATTGCTATATCTGATACTTATGCTAGTGATTTGACTCAAGGAGGTCTCGTTGGACAGGTGAAGTCTGTAAAAACGACAGAGTTTACCCCTGTTTTAAGTAATAAAAAGTGGATACCAGGAGAGAAAACATCGGTAACTGTGAGGGTCTATGATGAAAAGGGGAATATGGTTGAGGAGACTTTGAAAGACTCTAAAGAACAAACTTTCTTTGTTACAAAAATACAACCGATTGAGAAAGGTAAATTTGTAGAGTATTATAGCTACGATGAGAATGGTAATATTGAATCTAAAGAGAGTGGACGACTAGGAGGACAAGATGAAGTGTTGAGTATGAAAGTGTTTGATGCAAATGATAATCTACAATCTCACACTAAATCTCAGTTTGACAAACAAGGGAATATTACTAAAATAACCTCTTTTGATGGTGATGATCTTATTGCTACGAAGATATATGGTTATGATAATGCAAAACTTAGCTTTATTAAAGTTGATTTAGAAGGTGGAGAAGATTATGTAGAATTCTACAATTACGATGATAAAGGTCGTTTGGTAGAAGTTAAATCGGTATCTCTTTCAGGAACAGTACTTAATCAGTTGTTAACCGTTTATGATGAGGCTGGCAATAAAGTAAGTACAACCTTTTTCCCTTCTCTTAAAGAATCGGGAGAGCATCAAATTACCAAGTTTGATAAAGCAGGGAGAACCATTGAGCTGTCTTTTTATGATGCTAGCAATCAGATGGTCCAGAGTGAGAAGTTTGAATATGCTCCATCAGGATTAATCTCAAAAGCTGAAGCTTACGATTTGATAAATAATACGTTGATAAACAGTTATACCATTAATTATGATAAGTTTGGGCGTGAGTTTAATAGAGTTACTTATGATTTAAAGGGAGTGCCCAACGCTAATATTGAAACTATTTATAAATTGGATAAAAATAACAACTGGATAGAAAAAACAGAAAAAAATAAAAACAAGATAGTATCTATAGTTAAAAGAGAAGTAGTTTACTTCTAAGACTAGTTATTCTTTCAATAAAATAGTATGTGAAAAAGAGTCCGATCGGACTCTTTTTTTGCTTTATACGCTAAGGGTTCTGTTAACCGTGATGATGTTAAATGTGATTTACTTCTTCGAGTTTAAAGTTTCTTATTAGAATTACTATAAAAAGAACACCGACATGACATCATCATGTCGGTGTCATGATGATGTCTTGACCCTGACCTTACGGCTTTATGATTAGGTGAATGTGAATCTTATCACTCTGTGTGAGTATGGGTTAGAATGAGAAAATCGATTTATAGTATATAACAAAGCCTCAATGGCTAATTGTGCACATTGAGGCTTTATTCTTTTCTTTTATTTTTATAATAAGTCTTGTGGGTAATTGATAATTATTTTTTTCCCTTGGTCTGTTTCAATTAGTGCCAGCTCGTTCTTATTCAGAATAAGCATAAAGTATTTACCCAATCTTTTGTTTCTAAACCATCCTGTATGTCCGCCATAGCCCGAGCTACCAAACACTCTGATAGATCCACTTATATCATCTTTAGTAACAGGTTTAACGGTTACTTTATTTTTTCTGAAAGTTTTATGACCTATTAATTGTTGTACTTTTATTTTGTTATCATCCACTTCTACCCATATAGGTACTATTGCTAATCCATAGACTAATATCCCAATCATTAGAGCAAAAAATAGAATGCTCCAAAAACTATTCCATGGGGTTATATTTATTAGCATCGCAATAGATGCTAGAAGAATAAAAGAAATGGTGATTACTAGCCAATCTGGCTTAAAAAAATATTTCATTGTGTATCTATTGTGTGTTATATCTGTGGTAATATATGTAAAAAAAGCAATTTACACTTTCTGTATTCTGCTGTTTAAAAACATGTTTTTAGATACTTTAAATAAATAAGAACAAACTTATCGCCATAACAAACATACCAGCTACTAGCCCAATGATAGATAAATGGTGCTTTCCATATCTTTCTGCACTTGGTAATAATTCATCTAATGAAATAAATACCATGATACCCGATACAGCAGCTAAAACTATCCCGTTAATTGCTGGTGTCCAATAATGCATTAAAAATAAATAGGCCAATAAAGCTCCAGCGGGTTCAGATAATCCTGATAAAAAAGAATACCAAAACGCCTTTTTACGGCTTCCTGTTGCATGATAAATAGGTACTGCTACAGCAATTCCCTCAGGAATGTTATGAATAGCTATGGCGATAGTGATGGGTATTGCTACATCAAGAGAAGTTAGTGCTGAGGTGAAAGTTGCTATCCCTTCTGGAAAGTTGTGAATAGCAATAGATAGAGCCACTACAATACCTGTCCTTTTCATTTGCAAGGTTTTGTCGTCCATATCTTCTACTCCTTGAACTTCGTGAGGGTTAATGGACTGTGGAATCATAAAGTCAATCAAGTTAATGATCGCAATACCTGCAAAGAAGGCTATAATTAGAAATAATGTACCTTGTTTTTCTCCATATATTGATCCTAGATTTTGCAAGGCTTCAGGCATCATTTCCATAAATGATACATAAATCATTATACCAGCAGAAAATCCGAGTGAAATACTTAGAAAATTTGTGTTTGTTTTCTTTGCTATAAGGGCTATTAAACTACCAATACCTGTAGATAAACCTGCGATGGTAGTTAAGAAAAAAGCAAATAAAACTTCTTGATGTGTTATTGTTATATCCATATGTTAGAAAAATGCTTGTTCATGTAATAAACAAGTTTGACACTGATTTGTTAGACGACCCTGATAGATTCTTGTATTTTAGACCTATTTTAAAGAGTCAAATAGCTTACATGTTTAGATTACCTAAACTCTGTATTTTACAAACTTATTATATGATGTGTTGATTATAAATAAAATAGCTCTGATAATATTGATCAATCAGAGCTGTTTTATATTTAAAATCTTTTAAAGTGATAGAGTTAAATTCCCTATTTAATTTCTCTAAACTAGTATTGATATCTTATTAATGTATGTAAAATAATTTACGAATAAGTGTGCTTATTCTTTTACTTAAGAAGATATATCCCCCCAATACCTATGCATTTCTGCTAGGATTATTTCATGGAGATGTGTGTATCTAAATTAGATAATTAGTTGGTTTTGAATTTTAAAGTGAGTGAGCTTTTATCACAAATAAAAAGTATTTTATACTAATTTACCTATCCATTCTTCTCTGCTTCCAGGTAATAAGTCTACCACCGGAATTTCAATCATAGTATATGCGCCAGGTTGTTGACGTGTTGCAGCCCTAGCCGAAGCAACTAATATTTGTGCAGTCAATGCAGGATTATTTATGGTCATACTAAATTCAAATAATTGATTTTGAGTTGTTCCTGATACTCCCTTTCGAGTAAGGTGCACACCATGCCCCATGTCTTTTAGAGAATCAACACAATCTACTTCCTTGACGTGAGTTTCATCATGAACGAAGTAGTCATCTTCCTTAATGTCTTTCTCTACTTTAGCAAAAGAGGCTCCTTCTTCAAGTTCAACATAAACCATTCTTCTATGAATACCTGTACCTGTGGGTATAGTCATAGACAAAGCGTCTTTTACTCCTTTTACAGCTTTTACGGCAACAGTATGCCCCATGCTCATTCCTGGACCAAAATTGGTATAAGTTAGACCTTTGGGAGCCATAGCTTGTAGAAGTGCACGAACAATAGAGTCACTGCCTGGATCCCATCCACATGATATAATAGAGACAGAGTTGTATTTTTGTGCAATGGCATTAAGTTCTTTTCGTAAATCACTAATGCCCGTATGAATGTCAAAACTATCTACCGTATTAATTCCTAGTTCTAAAATCTCTTTAGCATAAGCTTCTACGGTACGACTTGGTGTAGAAAGAATAGCTACATCTACAACTCCTAATTCTTTGATATTTTTTACTACTCGATAGGGTGTTAATTCGATAGGTAGGTCTTCTGCGACAGAACGACGAACGATACCTACTATTTCAAAATCAGGTGCGGTTTGAAGAGCTTGTAAGACATACTTGCCTATGTTACCATATCCTACAATTACTGCTTTTACTTTTTTCATAAATTATTTAGCTTTATGATTCGATTTTATCTATTTTTGTTTCAAAACTAATCAAATTATTCTTTTTTATGGTCAAATGTTTTGATAAAATTTGTCAATAACATAAAGAAATAGAGAGAGATACTATCTTTTTTAAAGACCAATTAAAGTCCTGTTTCTATGATTGAATATGTAAAAGGTGAGTTGGCTGAACTAACCCCAGCTCAAGCTGTTGTCGACTGTAATGGAGTAGGTTATGGTGTAAGTATATCACTAAATACTTATTCAGCATTACAAGGGAAAAAAGAATGTAAACTATACATACAAGAAGTTATTCGTGAGGATGCACACCAACTATTCGGTTTTATAAACAAAGAAGAACGAGAGTTGTTCTTGCTATTAAATTCCGTATCTGGTATTGGTGGTAATACAGCACGTATGATATTGTCTGCTTTAAGCCCAGTAGAGTTGGTGGAGGCCATTGGAACTGAAAACACCAAACTTTTACAATCTGTAAAAGGAATTGGTAAAAAAACGGCAGAGCGTATTATTGTTGATTTAAAAGATAAGATAAAATCAACAGCTATAGTTGAAAATGGTCATGTAACTGTAGGAGAGTCTACCCTTTCAGATATGGATATTTATAATGAGTCTATTTCTGCTCTGACCATGTTAGGCTTTGCTCCAGCTCCTACTCGTAAAGTGGTTCATGCTATTTTTAAAGAAAACCCAAATCACACCATTGAAGAGGTGGTAAAACTAGCTCTTAAGAGATTATAAATAGTCTGTTGGATTAAATTAATTTATGAATAATAAATCAGAAAAGATATATATGCAAGATTGGTTGTCTTTGCATACTTACCAGCAATCTTCTGCTGATGATCAGTGGTATTTAGAGTTTGCTCAAAACTTAATTCCTCTTTTAAAAGAAAGTTCTATTCTTCAAGAATTTACATTTGAAGAATATAAAGACTTAGCTTTACTGTTGACTGTGTATTTTGAAGATGCAGTATCAGAGGGAGGAGGATGGATGCGCTTTAGAAATCGAATAGAAGAACTTTACCAAAAGAAATTGCCTTTCTATAACATCAAGAAAGATGAGTATTTCGATAGCGAAATTAACCGAGAAGATATTCAATTTGTAATCTGGTCTTTTTTGTCTTGTCCTCAAGATGAGATAGGAGATGACTATATTTTGATGAACCCTCTCGATAAGGAGTTAGAACAATTATCTAGCTCAATATTCAATTTATTGGATGAAGCTTTTGAAGATGCTCCTGTTACTGAGGCTGAATCAGCTGACTGGATAATGGATATGGAGTTGCTTCAGAGAAATGCAAAAGCAATGCCTTTGATTACTGCAGAACATTGTACATCAGCAAGCGCTAAAAAGCTATTAGAGTTTACTAAGGGATATCCTCTTCAATTCTTTGCTAGTTATGATGATTTAGCTCGTTTTTTTGTTGATATTTTAAAGTGGGAGGATAAAGAAGAATCTTTAATGCCCGAGATGAAACCTCACAAAAACTTTATTCTTTATGCAAACTCTAAAGGAATATTATTAGCTCCAGAAGCTGCCCTCTATTTCAAAGCAGACCAAAATCCTTTGTATGATGCCGATAAAGCTCAAGAGGAAAGTTATGTGTTGTTTTGTGAACAAGGAAGTTGCCCTTTCGATTTGCTAAAGTATGGTATAAGTCAAGGTTATCTAAAAGAAGCTGCTCTTCCATTTGATAAAGGACATCAGTTGTTGCAAGATAATTGGGACTTTATCACTAGGTGGTATTTGGGTGAATTTTATGAAGGAGATTGATTATGGGAAGATTCAAGAAAAAAGTAGAACAGCCTAGAAAAGTTCAATCTCAAAAAAAGAAATCGACAGGTAAGCGTGTCGGAAAATCAAAAACAAGTAAGGCAAATAATCAACTCAATCGAAGAGTGAAGTAAGAATATAAAAAAGAGGATATACTTTTGTTGATAAAACAGAGTATATCCTCTTCCTTTTTCTTCGAGATAGATTATTTTTCAAGATTGTCTATGGAGTCATTTTTCTCCATTCTCATCTTAACAAATTTCAATTTAAGATTAGCTTCTTCTCTTGCTTTATCAATTTCAGTGATAGTGTGAAGAATTCTTGCTAACTTTTCTACTTCAACAGCTGCTTTTATATCTGTTTTATGAAGAGTAAAGTTATAAGAGCGATCTCCAATGAATGTCACTTTTAAGCTTTTATCTTTATTTAGAATGATGAAGTTGATCAATCCATCATCTTGTCCCATTTTAAAATCTGATTTTTCGGATGTAATACCTAGATTTTCAGTTACAAAGGTATCATTAGACATGGGTGTCTCAGAAAAACTACCATCAGGAGCGCTCACTTTGACTGTATGATGATGAATAGCGCCTTTGCCCGAGTA
The DNA here is from genome assembly GCA_000212915.1 of Bacteroides coprosuis DSM 18011. Taxonomy (NCBI): domain Bacteria; kingdom Pseudomonadati; phylum Bacteroidota; class Bacteroidia; order Bacteroidales; family Bacteroidaceae; genus Bacteroides; species Bacteroides coprosuis. The sequence continues at coordinate 25,135 of CM001167.1, read as the reverse complement.
AATAGAAGTCATGCTCATAACACCCTTTTCATTCACTTGAAAACGGAGGAATGAACGATTTAAATTCTTTTCTATGACTTGCTCGGGTATGATGTAATGTCCTATTTCTTGGTACTTTTCATCTTTTTCAAGTTTGTAGTTCTTTTTAATTGCTTCAAACTCCTCTTTTTTACTAGTTTCTAAACTATCTAAATAAGTTAAACCTCTTAACTGTTCTTCTTGTTCTATTTGTAGTATAAATCTGTTTCCAGCTTTTCTAGATTTAAAAGCTTTCGGGTAAAGAGTTTTTATGCTATCAATCTGGAGCTTTGCTTTAGTATAGTTACCTTCTTGGAAAGATAAATGAGCTGCATCAAGATATTTTTGTGCTTTATTATCCTCAGAAGGTCCGCAAGCACTAAATAAAATAACTGAAAAAAGAAGAATAATTGTTTTACGCATAGGTCAAAAGTATTTATTGTATAAGCAAAAATACAAATAATATCAGTTTTTTGTACCTTTGCAAGCTGAAACTTAAAATGAGAAAGATGAAAGAGTTGACAAGTGATGAATTGAAGAAAAAATTTGATAGTCCAATATTTCATCAAATATCCCAAACTGCTGACGAACTAAATTTAGAATGTTATGTAGTAGGAGGATATGTGCGCGATATATTTCTAGACCGTCCATCAACAGATATTGATGTTGTTGTTGTTGGGAGTGGAATTAAAATAGCCGAGGCTTTAACTCGCAAGCTAGGAAGAGGAGCCAATTTATCTGTCTTTAAAAACTTTGGAACGGCACAAGTAAAGTATAAAAACTTGGAAGTAGAGTTTGTAGGAGCTCGAAAAGAATCTTATCAAAGAGACTCCCGAAAACCAATTGTGGAAGATGGAACTTTAGAAGATGATCAGAATCGTAGAGACTTTACGATCAATGCCATGGCAGTATGTCTAAATCAGGAGCGTTTTGGTGAGCTAATTGATCCCTTTAATGGAATGAAAGATTTGGAGGAGAAAACGATACGTACTCCACTTGATCCAGATATCACCTTTAGTGATGATCCATTGCGTATGATGCGTTGCATCCGTTTTGCTACCCAATTGAATTTCTATATAGAGGATGATACTTTTGACTCTTTGGCTCGTAATCATGAGCGTATTGAAATTATCTCAAAAGAACGTATTGCCGATGAGTTGAATAAGATAATCCTTTCACCAGTACCCTCCAAGGGTTTTGTTGATTTGGATCGTTCAGGTTTGTTGGCTTTAATATTTCCAGAGCTTTTGGCCTTGCAAGGAGTTGAGACCGTAAATGGACGCGGGCATAAAGATAATTTCTATCATACCTTACAAGTCTTAGATAACATCTGTCAAGCTACAGATAACTTGTGGTTAAGGTGGGCCGCTTTATTGCATGATATTGCAAAGCCTGCAACTAAGCGATGGGATCCCAAAGCTGGTTGGACATTTCACAATCATAATTTTATAGGGGAGAAGATGATTCCTAAAATATTTAGGAAGATGAAATTACCTATGAATGAAAAGATGAAGTATGTTCAAAAGTTAGTGCGTTTGCATATGCGTCCTATCGTTATAGCCGATGATGAAGTAACAGATTCTGCTGTTCGTCGTTTGCTCTTTGAAGCAGGAGACGATATAGATGATTTAATGACACTTTGTGAAGCTGATATTACTTCTAAAAACTTAGAACGCAAGCAGAGATTCTTAAATAATTTTGCTTTAGTTCGTCGGAAACTTAAGTCAATAGAAGAAAAAGATAGAGTTCGTAATTTCCAACCACCAATCAGTGGGGAAGAGATAATGGAGATGTTTAATTTACCTCCTTCGAAAGAAGTGGGTTCATTGAAGACTGCTATTAAAGATGCTATTCTCGATGGAGTTATTCCCAATGAATATGATGCAGCATTTAATTTTTTAATGGATAAAGCGAAATCAAAAGGACTAACGATTCAATCAGAGTTTATGAAATAAACACAAAAAAGGCAGTTGCAACTGCCTTTTTTTACATCCTTAATCTGTATTTTAGGTAATAGTTTAGAACCTTAGTTCTTTTTTATTTGCTATAGCCTGATAGGATATTTATCTTTGACTAGATTAATTATGTTAAAATAAAACTATGTATAGAAAGCTATTTTATTTAGTCCTAGCTTTAGGACTCTCATTCAATCTTGTATCATGTTCTTCTTCAGGAAAGAGCGTAGGTAGCTTAGAAGGTATTGGACATTTCTCTTTTGAAGTCCTTGAGCAAATAAACCAACTAGAGGCAAAAGAACTTGTTGGTTTTTTTGCAACGACTAATGATATCAATAAATGCTTATCTGAAACTGTAAAAGGAGAAAAGACAAAGAATAGTCTTTATTCACTAATAGAAGATGAACAATCAGAACGACCACAATACTTATATAAATCCATATACAATACTAAGCGAGAAGCTGCAATGCTTGGTATTGAGTGGAATAAAGTAATATACTTAGATTATGTTATTCCTTATAGACAGAGTGAGCCTCCTTATAAGGGAGAGTTATTCTTTAAATATGGAGAAAGTGTTTACTCTGTTGGAGTGGAATCTATGAATATAGGGGATAATTATTACCTCACTAACTTATCAGGAATCCGAAAGGTTAGTCGATAAATATTAGCCCAGCTAAAATTTAGTTTTGGAGTGATAGGAGGTTTTTTATCAGAAAAGTCTCTTATTACTTCTACTTTTACAGAGGCTATTCCTCTTCTTATAATATCTAACTCTTTTGCAGCCAAATAAGATAAATCAATGATTCTCTTAGATTTGAATGGACCTCTGTCATTTACTTTGACATAGACTTCTTTTCCGTTGTGTTGGTTAGTTATTTTTAGTTTTGTTCCAAATGGATAGGAGGGATGTGCACAAGTTAATAAGTTCTTATTATATCGCTCTCCACTTGCTGTTTTATTTCCATGGAATCGGTTGTTATAAAAAGAAGCACTACCCACCTCTTCTTGAGCGAAAAGACAAGTAGTGCTAAATATTACACAAATAAGAAGTATTATTTTCTTACCCATTATTCTCTATTAAATTATACCTTGGCCTAACATAGCATCTGCCACTTTCATGAAGCCTGCAATATTAGCACCTTTTACATAATTCAAGTAACCAGATTCTTCTTTACCATACTGCACACATTGACTATGAATGCCATGCATTATTTGGTGAAGTTTTTGGTCAACTTCGGCTGCTGTCCATGGAAGGTGAAGTGCATTTTGAGACATTTCTAGTCCTGAAGTAGCTACACCACCTGCATTTACAGCTTTTCCTGGTGCAAAGGTAATATTATTTTCTATAAATAAATCAATTGCTTCTGGTGTACAACCCATGTTAGATACCTCGGCTACACATCCTACCTTATTATTGATGAGCTTTTGAGCATCTTCTCCACTTAATTCATTTTGTGTAGCACAAGGCATTGCTATATCTACTTTGACTTCCCAAGGTTTTTTGCCAGGGAAGAATGTGGCTGAATGATATTTTTTAGCATAAGGCGCAACTACATCGTTTCCTGATGATCTTAGTTCTAGCATATAGTCTATCTTTTCACCTGAAATTCCTTCTGGATCTAGTATATATCCATCAGGACCAGATATAGTAACTACCTTGGCTCCTAGTTCTGTGGCTTTTGTTACAGCTCCCCATGCTACATTTCCAAAACCTGAAATAGCAACTGTCTTTCCTTGAATATCTTGGCCTTTAGTCTGGAGCATTTCATTTACAAAATAAAGAGCTCCAAATCCTGTGGCTTCTGGACGAATTACAGATCCTCCAAAGGATAGACCTTTTCCTGTAAAAGTTCCTGTGCATTCGTTGGTTAGTTTTTTGTACATACCATACATATAGCCTACCTCTCTACCTCCAACCCCTATATCTCCTGCTGGAACATCGGTGTCTGGACCTAAATATTTCCATAATTCTAAGATATAAGCTTGACAGAAACGCATGATTTCGGCATCACTTTTCCCTTTTGGTGAAAAATCAGAACCACCTTTACCACCACCCATAGGTAGTGTTGTTAAAGCATTTTTGAAGGTTTGCTCAAATCCTAAGAATTTAAGAATAGAAAGGTTTACAGATGGGTGGAAGCGAATACCTCCTTTATATGGGCCGATAGCGTTATTAAATTGAACTCTATAACCTAAGTTTACTTGAGGAGTACCTTTGTCATCAACCCAAGTAACTTTAAAAGTGAAGATACGATCGGGTTCTACTAAGCGTTCTATGATTTTGGCTTTTCCAAATTCAGGATGTTCATTGTAAACATCTTTAATGGATAGAAGAACTTCTTTTACTGCTTGATGATACTCTGGTTCTCCAGGGTGTTTAGCAGCTAAATCAGCTACAATTTGATCAATATTCATAGTTAAATTTTTAGTGAGGTTATTTGTTATTTAGAGCTGAAATAAACTCTTATATACAAATATATAGAATTATATATGGATTTGTCAATGAATGTTTGACTAAAAATGTTTTAAAAATAAAGCAGACTCCTTACATAATGAGGAGTCTGCTTCTATTTGATAATTAATATGTTAATTAAATTTGGGGTTCATTCCAAGGTTATACATAATGAAACCATACGTGTCTGCTTGTTCCTCTAGGACTTTGCCTATAGGTTTACCTGCTCCGTGTCCTGCTTTACTGTCAATTCTTATAACTGTAGGATTGGTTCCGTCGCTACATTCTTGTAAGCGTGCAGCAAACTTAAATGAGTGAGCAGGAACAACTCTATCATCATGATCAGCAGTTGTAACTAGTGTTGGAGGATAAGTGGTATTTGGCTTTAAACTGTGAAGTGGAGAGTAATTGTATAAGTACTCAAACATTTCTTTGCTATCTTCACTTGTTCCATAATCACTTGCCCAATTCCAGCCAATAGTGAATTTGTGGTAGCGTAACATATCCATTACCCCAACTTGAGGTACTGCTGCTCCAAATAACTCTGGACGTTGAGTCATACATGCTCCAACAAGCAATCCGCCATTCGAACCACCTACTATAGCTATTTTTTTAGCTGAAGTATATTTGTCTTGAATTAGATATTCTGCAGCACCAATGAAGTCATCAAAAACATTTTGTTTATTCATCTTAGTTCCTGCAATGTGCCAATCTTCTCCATACTCCCCTCCACCACGAAGAGTAACTTGTGCATAAATACCACCGTTTTCTAGGAATGGTATTCTTGCAGCAGAGAATCCTGGATTTAAACTAATATTGAAACCACCATATCCGTAGAGATATACGGGGTTAGAACCATCTTTAACTAGACCTTTCTTATGAGTCAGGAACATCGGAATCTTAGTTCCATCTTTGCTCTGGAAGAAGACCTGATAACTTTCATATTCATCTGGGTTGAAATCCACTTTAGGAGCTCTGTAAAGCTCATAAGAGTTTGCGTCAATATTGTATTTGTAAATAGAAGTAGGAGTTGTAAATGATGTAAACACCATAAAGCATTCTTTCTCCTCTTTATCACCCGTAAAGCCTACACTACCTACCGATGGTAATTGTACTTCTTGAATTAATTTGCCATCTAAACTATAGATAAATGGGTGGCTAGATGCATCTTTATCGTAAGTGATAAATAGTTTATTATCTATAAACTGAGCATCTGCAATAACCGATTCTTGATTGGGAATCAATTCGGTCCATTGTCCTATTTGCGGATTGTTTGTATCTGCTACCATAATACGGTAGTTTGGAGCTTGGAAATTTGTTAAGATGTAAATCTTATCTCCAATAACATCAAGGGGGGAGTAAGTATAATCAAAATCTGTAGCCAAAGAAACAATAGGGCTGTTTGCTTTTTTAAGGTCTTTCATAAATAAAGCATTACCTCTGCCTTCTCCAGATTCATAAATAAATAAGATCGTTTCATCTTCGCTAACACTAGCTGAATAAAAACGGAGTGGGTGCTCTTTATTCTCATAGACTAACTTATCATCTGCTTGAGGAGTACCCAATTTGTGGTAATAAATCTTATGATTTTCATTTTTACTAGAGAACTCTGATCCCTCTTTAGGAGCATCATAAGCACTATAATAAAAACCGTCACCACACCAAGATGCACCTGTAAACTTAGCCCATACGATATGATCTTGTAGCGGTTGTTTGGTTGCTGCGTCCATTACATAAATTTCTGTCCAGTCTGAGCCGCTTCTCGAAATGGTGTATGCAGCGTATTTGCCATCTTTGGAGAAACTTAAGCCTTTTAATGCTACAGTTCCATCATCTGATAGCTTATTAGGGTCTAAAAATACCTCTGGAGTGTCTTCCAATGTTTTTTGTGTATAGAGTACACTTTGGTTTTGCAAACCATCATTCTTGTAAAAATAGTATTGACCATGTTTTTTAAATGGTGCACTCATTTTTTCATAGTTGGTAAGATCTGTCAGTCTCTTTAACAGAGCTTGTCTAAATGGGATCTGCTGTAAGTAAGCATTAGTTACTTTGTTTTGAGCTTCTACCCAAGCTGCTGTTTCAGCTGAGCGATCATCTTCCAACCATCGATAAGGGTCGGCTACTTCTGTGCCAAAATAAACATCTACCGTGTCTACTTTTTTCGTTTCAGGATAAGTAATAGACTTATTCTGTTTTGTACTGCATGAACTAATCATAGCTCCTGTTAATAATAATAACGTTGTTTTCTTCATAAGATATAAATAGAATAGTTTGACTTCATAAGGGGAACTGAAACAAAATTAAGTAAAAAATCAGAATTATTCAGCTCTTCGATTTAGAACAATTATATTTGTAATATAAGGCAAAAACTATAAAACATGAAATTAAAATCCTTTTATAAACAAATGGATGAGTGGACAGCTCAAAATATCCCTTATTTATTTATAATAGACTTTGAAAAACAAAAGCCTATACTGAAACAATTATCTGATTTAAAGAGTAATGAGTCTGAAATAAAATACGAATTCCCTCACTATTCCAACTGTTCTAATGAAGATAAGTATATCGTTGCAAAGTCGGACTTGATTCTAGAAAAAAAGCCTTATAGCTTCGATTCTTATCTAGCCAAATTTGATCAGGCACAAGCTCTTTTTGTAAAGAAACATGTAGATGTTATCAACCTTACTACGCCTACTCCTGTTCATTTGCATACTTCATTCGAAAATATATTTAGGGCAGCCCATGCAAAATATAAAGTGATGTTGAAAGATAAGTTTGTGTGTTGTACCCCCGAAATATTTGTTCGAATTGATGAGAAGGGTGTGATTTCTACTTACCCTATGAAGGGTACTATAGATGCAAATATTCCGAATGCAGAAGAACTTATACTGAATAGTCCAAAGGAAATAAGAGAACACACCGCTACTGCTCATTTACTGAAAAGGGAGCTTTCAGAAGTGGCTAATAATGTGTCAATTCCTCGCTTTAGATATATTGATAGACTGCATACGAATGACAAAAACTTACTCCAAGTCAGTTCTGAGGTCTCTGGAATGTTAAAGGATGAATATAGAACAGCCTATGGTAAGCTATTTGATAAACTTACCCCCGCAGGCTCTATCGTTGGGACTCCAAAGAAAGAAGCCTTAGAGATTATTACAGAAGTAGAAGGTTATACGCGTAGTTATTATACAGGTGTATGTGGAATATTTGATGGTAAAACTTTAGATAGTTGCGTGTTAATACGTTTAATCGAAAAAGAAAATGATCAGTTCTTTTATAAAAGCGGTGGTGGTGTAACGTCTGATAGTATAGCCAAAAGTGAGTATGAAGAAATAAAAGATAAAATTTATGTGCCGTTGGATTGAGTCTATCGCTCTCAGAAATGGGCGTTTTTTGAATCTTCGATATCATCAAAATCGATTAAATAATACACTATTGGAGCATGGAGGGAAGCCCTTTTTATTGCTTGATACTTTATTAGCAACTCATAAAACACCTCAACAAGGCTATTATAAAGTTCGTATCTTATATAGTAAGGATCGCTTTTTACAAGTTGATTTAGCGCCTTATCAACCCAAAGTATGGAAGCGTTTTGAATTGGTTGAGGCTACTCACTTAAATTATTGTTTTAAAAGAGAAGATAGGGCAGCACTCGATTCTTTGAAAAAAGAACAAGACGTAGAAATCATTATTACTCAAAATGGATCAATAACAGATACTACTTATTCTAATCTTATTTTTGAGAAAGATGGGGAGTGGTTTACTCCAGAAACTTACTTACTCAAAGGAACACAAAGACAAATTCTTTTAGATACACATAAAATAAAAGAGGCTAAGATTACTCAGTGTAACTTAACCTCTTTTAATCATTTCAAAATGATAAATGCGATGATGACTTTATCCGAATCACCTACTTACTCTATTGATCAGATAAGTAAGGGTAAACGTTCATTTATTCCTTCTACTTAATGCTTTATAAACAGGTATAAACACCAATAAAGTAGCAATAATAAGTGATAGAATAACAGGACCATCTAGTGTAGGTGTTCCTGATATAATAATAGTCATAAGTATAGCCCACATTAGAATGATGCATACTATCTGAAAATTGGATAAAGGCTTTCGACGTTTAGGTATCATTTTTTATTTTTTTCAATCATTGCATCAATTACTGCAATAGCTGTTGTGTTAACAATGTCTCTAACAGAACTTTCTAAGTCGGTAAAGTGAATAGGTTTATTCAACCCCATCTGTATAGGACCTATCAATTCAGCATCTGTCATTCCTTGTAATAATTGGTATGCAGAGTTTGCCGAACTCAAGTTAGGGAATACAAATGTATTAACTTCTTTACCTTTTAGTTTATTAAATGGATATTTTTTATCTCTTAGATCTTTGTTCAGTGCAAAATTGATTTGCATTTCGCCATCAATTAATACTTCTGGGTGATATTTATGAAGATGAGAGATGGCATTATGTACTTGTTCTGGGCTACCTCCCGTATCTGCACCAAAGTTGGAGAAGCTAATCATAGCCATTACTGGTTCATAATTAAATGTTTTGACAGTATTCTCTGTTAATAGAGCAATGTCTATAAGACTATCTGTACCAGGTAAACGGTTAATTAAGGTGTCTGCTAGGAAATAAGGACCTTTTTTGCTGTTTAAAATATGAAGAGTACCGAAGTGTTCAAAACCTTCACGAATACCAATCACTTCTTTTGCAACTTTGATTGTGTCACTATATTTAGAATAAACTCCCGTAATGAATGCATCTGCTTCACCTGTTTCAACCATCATCATACCAAAGTAGTTGCGATCGAACATTCTGTCATTAGCTTCATCAACAGTCATACCTTCACGTGCACGTTTCTCTGCCAATAGTTTGGCGAATTTTTCGCGTCTTAGTGTTTCCTTTTCATTGCGTAGATTAATTAATTCTACACCATCAAGAGAAAGATCCAAGTTGTGTGCAAGGCGTGTGATGTGATCTGTATTACCTAGTAAAATAGGGTAGCAGATTCCTTCTTCTTTAGCTTCGATAGCTGCTTTAAGCATATTAGGGTGTCCACCTTCTGCAAAAACGACACGTTGAGGATCACGGCGAGCTGTTTCGTAGAATTGACGAGTTAACTTACTTTCATAACCCATTAATTCTCGTAGCTTATCTTGATATACTTCCCAGTCTTTTATTTCAACTTGTGCTACACCAGTTTCCATAGCTGCTTTAGCTACAGCAGTAGAAACCTCTGTAATCAGACGTTGATCTACAGGTTTTGGTATAAAGTAATTCGGACCAAAGCTTAAGTTGTTTACACTATATGTCTTATTTACTAGTTCGGGTACTGGCTGTTTAGCTAGATTTGCAATCGCATGTACAGCAGCAACCTTCATTTCTTCATTAATAGATGTTGCACGTGTATCTAGAGCTCCACGAAAGATGTAAGGGAACCCAATCACATTGTTGATCTGATTAGGATAATCACTTCTTCCTGTTGCCATTAATACATCAGGGCGTGCATCCATTGCATCCTCATAAGAGATTTCTGGTACAGGGTTGGCTAGTGCAAAAACGATTGGTTTGGCAGCCATACTCCTAACCATGTCTTTTGAAAGAATATTGCCTCTTGATAAACCTACAAATACATCAGCACCTTTAATAGCTTCAGAAAGTGTACGTGCTTTGGTATTTTCATTAGCAAACTCTTGTTTTTGCTCATTTAGATCTGTACGACCTTTGTAAATGACTCCTTTACTATCTAGCATAGTGATGTTTTCTTTCTTAGCTCCCAACATCATATATAGTCTAGTACATGAGATAGCTGATGCACCAGCCCCATTTACTACAATTTTAACTTTGTCTATTTTCTTTTCAGCAACCTCAAGTGCATTGATTAACCCCGCAGCAGATATAATTGCTGTTCCATGTTGATCATCGTGCATAACAGGAATGTCCAATTCCTCTTTAAGTCTTCTTTCGATTTCAAAACATTCGGGTGCTTTAATATCTTCTAGATTAATACCTCCAAAAGTAGGAGCAATGGCTTTTACTGCTTCGACAAACTTGTCTGGATCTTTTTCATCCAATTCTATGTCAAAAACATCAATGCCTGCATAAATCTTGAAGAGCAGACCTTTTCCTTCCATAACAGGTTTCCCGCTCAATGCACCAATATCTCCTAGACCTAATACTGCAGTACCATTTGAAATAACTGCTACAAGGTTCCCTTTTGCTGTATATTTGTAAGCATCAAGTGGATTCTCTTGTATAGACAGACAAGGTTCTGCTACACCAGGTGAGTATGCAAGAGATAAATCTGTTTGAGTGCGATAGGGTTTTGTTGGAACCACTTCTATCTTCCCAGGCTTTCCTTCAGAGTGATACCGAAGAGCCGCTTCCTTTGTGATTTTCATTGATTCAGGATATGTTATTAGTTTTTAATATTGATTCTAACAAATATACATATTAATAACCGTGTATGTTGCTTGAATAGTCTGAAAGCTTGTTAACATATATGAATTGAAACGATACTATTTTAAGATACTTATGAATATCTATGTCTTTTGAAAAAAAATAAGTCAATCTGCTTTGTCTAAAACCCACGAATGACTTACTAAAGCATTGTTGGTGATTCTATATCTTACCTTTTATTGAAGAAATTAAGTATGAAAAAACTATAAATATGAGTTCTTGATAAATCTTTATTTCAAGTCAGAGAGTCAATTAAAAATACATTGTTTCAGGGGTGTTTCATCAGGATTAAGTAGATGTTCTGACACCGACATGATGATACGATGACACCGACATGTAATCATCATGTCGGTGTCAAGATAAAATAGAGTGTTTTTATAGGTGAGGTTTATAGGGGCTAAAAATGATTTTGGATTGAGATTACAAAAGAGATGTTTTTAAATCTTTATACCCTTGTATAAAGGTTCTTCTATAAAAAAAGAGGCTTAGCGTTTTTGAGCTAAACCTCTTTTGAAATTCGTTTGATAATTTTATTTTACCTGTGCTAAAGCTTGTTTTATATCGGCAATTATATCATCTGCATCTTCTATGCCTACCGAAAAACGAATAAGGTCTGGACGTATACCAGCCTCCATCAGCTGTTCATCAGATAGTTGCCTGTGTGTATGACTCGCAGGGTGTAATACACATGTTCTAGCATCTGCTACGTGTGTTACTATAGCTGCCAATTTTAATGAGTCCATAAATTTGATAGATTCTTCTCTACCACCTTTTAAACCAAAAGAAATGACACCACAAGATCCATTGGGCATATATTTCTTAGCAAGTTGGTAATAAGGACTAGTAGGCAAGTCACAATAATTAACCCATGCTACTTTATCATTTTTCTCAAGATATTGAGACACTAGAAGTGCATTTTTACAATGTTGAGGCATTCTTAAGTGTAGTGTTTCTAAGCCAATGTTGAGTAAAAAAGCATTTTGTGGGCTTTGCGTACTACCTAAATCACGCATTAACTGCACTGTCGCTTTAGTTAAATATGCCATTTTACCAAAAGACTCTGTATAGGTTAGCCCATGATAAGATTCGTCAGGAGTACATAATCCAGGGAATTTTTCGCCATGTGCTGCCCAATCAAAATTTCCGCTATCTACAATACAACCTCCTATGGCAGAAGCATGACCATCCATATATTTAGTGGTAGAATGTACTACTATATCTGCACCCCATTCAAAGGGTCTACAATTTATGGGAGTAGGGAAGGTGTTATCTATAATTAAGGGTACGCCTTTCTCATGGGCTATCTTGGCAAATTTTTCTATATCTAAAACCTCTAAAGTAGGATTGGATACTGTTTCCCCAAATAAGGCTTTAGTGTTAGGACGAAAAGCTTTCTTTATTTCTTCTTCACTATCGTTTGGGTTGATGAAGGTAACATCAATACCTAGTTTCTTCATTGTCACGCCAAATAGGTTGTAAGTACCTCCGTAAATAGCAGATGAAGACACAAAATGATCTCCTGCTTGGCAAATATTGAAAATGGCAAAGAAGTTAGCTGCCTGTCCACTCGATGTAAGCATACCACCAATACCACCCTCTAGAGCAGCAATTTTTGCAGCAACCGCATCTGTTGTGGGATTTTGTAATCGGGTATAAAAATATCCAGAATCTTTTAGGTCGAACAAACGTCCCATTTGGTCACTCGTTTCATACTTAAAAGTTGTACTTTGATAGATGGGGAGTACTCTAGGTTCTCCTTTTTTAGGCTGCCATCCACCTTGAACACAAATTGTTGAACGTTTTGTTTCTGTTTTCATTTTTTCAGTTATTAAAGTATAATAAATAAGGATTGATTTGATATGCTTTATTTACAAAAATAGAAAATTTAATGTACTTTTGACAGGACGACAAATATTTAAGAAATAGTAACATAATGAAAAAAATGCTTATTACCTGGGTGTTTCGGGCTATTTGTATCTTTATATTATCTACACCTTTGGTTTGTGGAACTGTACAAGCACAAGATCAAAAAGTTATTAAGTCCCAACCCAAAGCTGGTGAGGGTGTCTATGAATTCCTTTTGCGAAATAAGCGTAGCTTAGATTATTATAAAGCTTTTGTAGAATTAAATAAAAAAAGATTAGGTAAGGATAACTCTCTGAAACTAGGTTTTTACTATATAATACCCCCTAAAGACAGTATTAATGAACAGACTTCAAATGATGATGTGGTGAGTACTGATGTTACAGATACAACTGATGTAGCAATTAAAAGTGCACCAGCTCAATCTTCTTCACGAGTAGGAAAAACCATTACAGAACCTCTTTTTGGAGCTGGAAAGCAAACCTTTAAAATAGAATCAGATCGACTAAAAGATGCTTGTTTTTATGTAGTAAGTGGTCATGGCGGCCCTGATCCTGGTGCTATAGGGAAAATGGGTAGACACCATTTGCATGAAGATGAATATGCTTACGATATAGCTCTTCGCTTAGCTCGTAACTTGATGATACAAGGTGCAAAAGTTCATATTATCATTCAAGATGCGAAAGATGGTATTCGTGATGATAGAATTCTATCCAATAGCAAGCGTGAAACTTGTATGGGAGATAAAATTCCCTTAGATCAATTAAGTCGTTTAAAACAACGAACAGATAAAATTAATAAATTATACGAGCAAGATAAAAAGAAGTACAAATATTGTAGAGCTATCTTTCTGCACCTAGATAGTAGAAGTCAGAAAAAGCGTGTTGATGTCTTCTTTTATCACTATGGAGCAAATGCTAAAGGCTTAGAGTTAGCAGAAACAATGAAAGCTAATTTCTCTTCAAAATATGATATTCACCAACCAAATAGAGGTTTCTCGGGCACAGTTAGTACACGAAACTTGTATGTGCTTAAAAATACTAGCTCTATAGCCCTATTTGTAGAGTTGGGTAATATCCAAAATAGCTTTGATCAGCAACGTTTTGTAGTTAGCTCAAATCGCCAAGCATTGGCAAAATGGATGGCACACGGCTTCATTACTGATTATGAAAATCAGTTGAAGAAATAAAGGATGATTATTTCGGTTGAGGGATATATATGGAAAATGATGCAAAGTGTTATTATGATACTCTTTGGAATATTATAACAAATAAAGAATCTTCACTAGTATTTAAATATAAACAGTTAAGAAGCTTATTAGAAAGAATATGTAAAGCAGAAATGAGTTCGGTTGATCTTCAAGCCACCGATCTTTCTGCTCGAATAAGTTATATTTCAGACAAGTTTAATTTATCGTATTCAGAACAACAGAGGCTGCATAGTTTTCGATTAACTTCTAATGCTCTGTTGAATGATGAAGATGAACCTCAGTCCAATCTATTCTTAAGAGATTTAAAAACAATCTCTTTTTTTATTCGTAAACTTTATGGAATAGATATTCCCAATGAGCTTTATCAAGCACTTCCTAAACAAGATGCTACTTATCATGTAACCAATTTGGGTGAGGAGTCAATGAGGCAAATGAGAGTTTGTTATCAATATGCTGATGAAGATTATTTGTATGTTCTTGCGGTAGACTGTGTTACTCCAGAATTACTAAAAGTACGATATAACGTGGCTGAAGTGAATGATGAGTTTGAAGATATTCACAATATTCTTTGGCCTCATGCTCAGCTCAATCTTCTTGATATAAATATAGATAAAGATGGAATTTTAACGCCCAGGATGTTTGTGCTTGAGCCCGATTATTTAATTGATATTAGTGCTTTGGCAGAATGCTTCCGTCCCTATGGCAGTCATCCTTTAAATTATATTCTTTCTCGCCTTCAATCTATTGATAATCCTCGCCCTTTGTTGCTGGGTAGCATTGCCAACCATTTTCTTGATGAATGGATTTACTTAGGTGATGAGCTCAATTATAAGGAGAGCATGAAGAAAGTCTTTAAGAAATATGCTATAGAGTTAGCTTCTTGCCCTGATTTGGACGACCGTAAAACAGAGATACAGTTTTTTCAAGACTGTCAGATGCATTTTCAGAATATTGGTGAAGTAGTGAATAAAACCTTCGAAATGGAAGGATATAAACTGAATAAAGAAGATGCTGTGTTAGAGCCCTCTTATATTTGTGAGTCTCTAGGAGTACAGGGGCGTTTAGATTATATGCAGAGAGATATGTCTTCTTTTATAGAGATGAAGTCTGGGAAGGCTGATGAATATTCGTTACCTGGTAAAATTGTCCCACATATTAATAATAGAGTGCAGATGTTACTTTATCAAGCTGTTCTTTATTACAATATGAATCAGGATAAAAGAGATGTCCGCGCCTACCTTTTATATACACGTTATCCGTTGCTATACCCTGCACGAACTTCTTGGAGATTAATCCGCCAAGCAATTCATGTGCGTAATCAAATAGTAGCAACAGAATATAAAGTTCAATCGGAAAATTCACTAGAATATACCGAAAAAGTATTGCAGCAGATCTGTCCAGACAACTTAAATTTAAAAGGTTTGACTGGCAAGTTTTGGGAGAAATACTTAGCACCCAATATAGATGCTCTTCGTCTTAATTTGTTGAATTTAACAAAAGAAGAAAGAGCGTATTTTTATGCTACTTATAACTTCATAACCAAAGAGCTCTATACCTCAAAATCGGGCGATATGGCCTATGAGGGAAAAAGAGGAGCTGCAAGTTTGTGGAATGCTTCTTTTCAAGAAAAGTGTGAAGAAGGATCCATTGTCTTTAATTTAAAAATAAAAGAGAACAGAGCAGCCGATTTACATAAGCCTCATATTTTACTAAGCAGAGAAGAACTCAATGAGAGTGGAAGTTATGCTTTACCTAACTTTAGAGAAGGTGATGCTGTGGTTTTGTATGAGCGTAATAGGGGAACAGATGATGTTACCAACAAACTTGTGTTTAAAGGAAATTTGGAATACTTATCTGAAACTACAATTTGTATTCGCTTAAGAGCAGCTCAACAAAACTTAAATGTGCTACCTCAACAATCGTATTATGCGATCGAACCCGATAGCATGGATACGACTTTCAGAAATATGTATTTAGGGTTGGATGCTTTTCTTTCGGCTAATAAAGAGAGAAGAGAACTTCTTTTAGGTCAAAGAACACCCCACTTCCTCCCTAATAATGATACAGAAGTAGAGAAAGCTAAAAATGATCTAGATCGAATTGTCAAAAAGGCATTGGCAGCACAAGATTATTTCTTGCTGGTAGGTCCTCCAGGTACTGGTAAAACCTCATTTGCTTTGCGTAGTATGGTAGAGGCTTTCTATGAAAAAGAACAAACGATATTATTATTGGCCTATACAAATCAAGCTGTAAATGAAATATGTAAGTCACTCTCTCGTATTGAGCCTTCCATTCATTATATTCGTATTGGCAGTGAATTATCTTGTGAAGAATCTTATAGAGGACATTTGCTCGAAACTGTATTAGAAGATTGTAATAATCGCACAGCTGTACGAAATAAAATCTATGGATGTAGAGTTTTTGTCTCTACAGTAGCTAGTTTGAGTGGGAAGCCCGAAATATTCAAATTAAAAAGATTTGATGTAGCAATTGTAGATGAGGCTTCTCAGATACTAGAACCCCAATTATTAGGACTATTATCTGCTAAAACACCTAAAGGAGAAAATGGAATAGGTAAGTTTGTATTGATAGGAGATCACAAGCAACTGCCTGCTGTTGTTCAGCAGAAAGAAGAAACGTCTGCTATTAAAGATCCATCGCTAAACAAACTACAAATATTTAATATGCGTGATGCTCTTTTTGAACGTCTTTATCGATTGAATGCTCCAAAGAGTATAGATTGGTTGACTAGTCAAGGCAGAATGCATCCAGAAATAGCTGAATTTACAAATCATTACTTTTATCAAGATCGTTTGACTTGCTTGAATCTCCCTCATCAAAAAGAGATAGTTAGACCTATTGTTCGACTTTCTGTACGTCCAAAAGAAGAGGTGCAAGATTTAGAGGGTAGAGTCACTTTTATTGAGGCTGATTATGAAGATTGTCCAGAATCATATAAGATAAATCACTCTGAAGCTGCTATTGTTGCTCATATTGCACATCAAGTTTATGAACAACTTCACGATAGTTTTGATGCAAATAAAACCTTGGGAATTATTACACCTTATCGCTCTCAGATAGCTCTTATCAAGAGTAATTTAGAACAGTATGGACAAGAAGATTTGTCTTCTGTTTTAGTTGATACTGTAGAACGGTTTCAGGGTAGTGAACGGGATATTATAATATATTCTTTTTGCGTTAATGCACCATATCAATTGGATTTCTTATCTAATATATTAGTTGAGGGCGATGCTCAGATAGATCGGAAGTTGAATGTGGCTTTGACTAGGGCTAGAAAACAGTTGTTTCTTACTGGAGTTTCGAGCATTTTGAAATTAAACCCGATATATAAGGCTCTGTTAGACTATATTACTAAGTCAAAATAGTATTTAAAATTAATTATTATTCCTACATAATGATGTTTATTAACTAGCATTACTGTAATGTTATTCTATCTTTGCAGCACGTTTTTTCATAAAGAGAATATTTTAAGGTTAGGAAAAAGGGATTTATACAGCCGTATAAATCCCTTTTTATTTTATTCGTTCTGAGTTCCTATCTAGAGCAGATGATACGAACAGCAGCAGTATCAATATCTGCACCCATAGGAGGGTTTGTTTTAGAGAGAGTAATATCAATCTTTTGAATGAGCTCAAAGTCCTTTAATAGTCTTGTTCCTATTCTATAAATGACATGTTCTATGAGTTTTGACGGAATAGCCATTTCTGTTTTTATGGATTCATAGACATCTGCATAACTTACGGTTTCTTGTACATCATCACTAAGAGCTGCTTTAGAGAAATCTACATCCATTTTTAGGTCTATAGCATAGGTATTTCCTACTATAGTTTCTTGTTCTCCCACACCATGATAGGCATAAAACTGAAGGTTATTCAATAGGATTTGACTCGTTTGTACTTTCATCGTTTTGATTTTCTGTGTTACGTTTACTATTTGAGATTAGTGTCTTAATTTTATTATTAAGCTCTTCATTTTCTATTAATTCCTCTATATAGCAAGGCATTCTATACTTCCATTCATGTTTTGAATTAGCAGGGATATTAATTTGTTCTTCTTCTGGGGTTAATATATCATACCATTCAGGTGAAAGAGCTAGCCAGTCTTGAATGCACTCAATAGCCAACATAGAGTTACTGTTTAGTTCTCTACTTAAAATTTCTTCAGCTATATGAGAATTTATATCCTTAAGTATAACCCCATCTTTTTTTAAAATTTCATGGGTGAATACTTCTCTATTTTCTTTGCTCTCTTCCCACCATCCTCTAATTGTACTCATATCATGAGTTGAAAAAGAAGATACTGATTTGTAAGGATATTCACTAGGGTAGCCTATTTTTAGTCCATATTTTTTGGGCATTCGTTGTATCTCTAAACTTAATATAGATAAGTCTTTCATTACCCAAGGAACAGAATTGGGAATCATCCCTAGATCTTCTCCACATACAAGCATATTGGTTGCTTTTATTAGTTCAGGAAGTTTCTTATAGGCTTCTTTTTGCCAAAATAAATCATGCCTATGATAGAAGAACTCTTCGTAGAGATCATCAAAAGCCTTTTTTTCTTCGGGTTTGAATAATTGGTATGCAGCTACTTTTTGAGCTTGTATTCTTGGATGATAATATCCTTTTTGAGTTTTGTCTTCTAAGAATAAAACGTTTGTAAGAAGATTCAGTAATATAGACTCTATTTTCTTATTAAAATCTTTTGAGTCATTGGATTTAAAGAAGTTATGTACCTTTAGCTGAGAATTATATTCGGTTTTGAAATTAAATAATCCATGACTTGTTGATTCAAAAAACTGATTAACTATTTTTCGTCTATTCGTCAAGAATAATTTATGAAGTAAACTTTTATGAATATAAGGCTTCGTGAATAAATCTTTGTTGAATTTAAGTCCAGCCTTTTCTATTTCTTGGATACTTAAAGGTAGTGCAGGATAGAATTGCCCTAAGGTACCTAGCAGTTCACTGCGTGGAATGCTCCATATCCTAAAGAAACCTAAAATATGATCAATACGATAGGCGTCGAAGAAGTTGGACATATATTCTAATCTTCTTTTCCACCAGCTATAATCATCCTTAGCCATTGCTTCCCAATTGTAAGTAGGAAATCCCCAGTTTTGTCCTTGAACAGCAAAATCATCAGGTGGTGCACCCGCTTGGCTCTCTAAGTGAAATAGATTAGGATGTACCCAAGCATCAACGCTATTTAGTCCGATACCAATTGGCAGGTCGCCTTTAATCACTATTCCCTTTGATTTCGCATAGTCATGAACCTCTTTAAGTTGGGCATATAAATGATACTGCGTAAAATAGATAAACTGAAGGAAAGGATAAGCTGGACTATCGGGTTGGTTAAGAGCTTCAACGAGTTCTGGCTTATAGGCTTTATATTCTTCCCATTTATGGGTTTTTGAAGTAGCATACTTCTTTCGTAGATATAGATAAGAAGCATAACTTACTAGCCATTCTTTATTTTCGTTGTAAAAACTTTGGTAAGCTTCACTCTCAAAAGTTTGTTGTCCTTTTAACTTAAAAACAGCATGGATGTATGTGTGCTTTTTTATCTGTACATAAGGAAAATCTAACAGTTTCTGTTGGTTAATCTTTTTCCTGTCTTGTAAATAGACTTCGCTATATTCCGTGTCAGCAATACCTAATTCGTCCAAATTAAGATAAATAGGATTGAGTGCAAAAACTGAAATACACCTATAAGGATAAGAGTCTAACCACGAAAATGTATAAGTAGTATCATTGATTGGTAGAATTTGGATTAAATCTTGATTCGTTTGTTTAGCCCAGTCTACCATCTGTTTTAAGTCAAGAAACTCACCTATACCCCAACTTCTTTTAGTGCGTAGTGCGAAGACGGGGATTGCAGTGCCCGTACCTTTCCATCTGCTTCTATCGAAATAGGTGAAGCGATCTGAAATTACTTTATGAGTATATTGAGGTTGCGAAGAAGTGTTCAGTGTTCGGTTAGGAGCATTCTCCCATGCAATTAGTTGTTTTGTTTCTTTCTCAAGGATTACAAATTTATATTCCAAAGCTTGAGTAAGCTTGGATAAGTCTATTGCTTGTTGCCATTCAGGAAATGTAATATCCGACATAACTAGAGCTTGGGAGGGATTCCAGTTGCCTAAAATCTCTTGGTTTCCACAGATGGCTAGCACTTCATTAGGGCGTAAGGTAGGGGAGTAAGCCTTTAGAATAATAGACTTATCTGCCTCAATCAGTTTTTCCTGCTTCTTGTTATCCCGAGCAAACCAGATATCTGTAAATGCAGTACTATAATTGAAACGGTTCTTTTGTATGTTGTGCCAAGAATCTTCTATGAAATAGGTTTGATTGGCATTGCTGGGTATTACAATAGAGCGGGTTATACCATTCCATTCCTCTCTCACCAGTTCGTTTTTTTTACTAATGATATAGGAGTAGTTTATTATGGTATGTGGCGGTATATTTATGTCTACCTCTGCTTGCCACACTGTTCCATCATTTGTTTTGAGAGGAATAGCTTTTTGTATTTGGTTATTTCCCAATTCGGGAGTAGAACCAACGAGCTTCACTTCCTCACCCCAATTCGTTCTATATTCTACACTAAAGTGAAATCTCATGTTCTTGAAGTTAAAGTTAAGTACAAGCTTATTTATATGCCTAATACAAGTATAAAGAATATTGACATATAAAACACTATTTGCTTTAAATATAAAAGGAGAAAACTACTAAAATAGTTCTCTCCTTTTGCTTAAATATTGTTTACTTATTAGGTTTTATCCACAGCGTGATGAACCACAAGTGGTGCATATCAGGCATCCTTCCTGATAAATAAGAGTTTCATTACCGCAATTTGGGCATTTGGTCCCTGTAGCTTTAGTGCCATTTTGCACATATCGCTTTAAGGCTCTTTCAACCCCGTTTTTCCAGTTGTTAATGCTTTCACTATCCAGCTGCAAAGAACTCACTAATTTTACTACTTGATCAATAGGCATACCCCATCTTAGAACGCCAGAGATTAATTTGGCATAGTTCCAATACTCTTTGTTAAACTTCTCAGATAATCCTTCAATAGTAGTTTTATAACCTCTCTTGTTTTGGAATTGGAAGTCATATCGTTTGTTTCCTGCTTCATCAACATTTTTGATGATTTTGCCAGAAACCACACTTTTGGGAAGAGATATACCCTCTTCATCATCTTGTAAACCTGTGAAGATTTCATAAGGTCTTCCATCATATAGACCAACAAAAGCTACCCATTTTTCTTTGTTGTTTTGGAAGCGAACTACATCGGCTTCAAGTTCACTAGGACGTTTGAGAACTTCTGGGTTTGTGGGCATAGAAGGAATAAGTAGACCTTCTGCAAGAGCTTCTTTACTCTCTTTTTCCTTATCTTTTTTGGGTTCTGTTGCAATAAGTACACCAGATCTTGAGCCATCACGATATACCGTACATCCTTTACATCCAGCTTTCCATGCTTCAACGTATAACTTGTTTACAAGTTCTTCGTTGACATCATTGGGTAGGTTGATAGTAACACTTATTGAGTGATCTACCCATTTCTGGATGCGTCCCTGCATTTTTACCTTCATCAACCAGTCTACATCATTAGATGTAGCTTTATTGTATGGAGATTCTTCTACAAGCTTATCTATTTCTTCTTGTGTATAGCGTTTGGCTGGATTGTAACCTTTTGCTTCCATCCATGTTACAAATTTATGGTGGAAAACAATGTATTCTTCGAAAGCATCTCCTGTTTCGTCAACAAAATCAACACGTACATTGGTGTCGTTAGGATTTACTTTTCTTCTACGTTTGTAAACGGGTAAGAATACCGGTTCGATGCCCGAAGTGGTTTGAGTCATCAAGCTTGTAGTTCCAGTTGGAGCAATAGTTAAACAAGCAATATTACGACGACCATATTTTTTCATCTTTTCGTATAGAGCAGAATCAGCATCTTTCAATCTGTTGATAAATGGATTATTTGCTTCTCTATCCGTATCATATACTTCAAAAGCTCCTCTTTCCTTAGCCATATCAACCGATGCATTGTATGCAGCTAAAGCGATAGTTTTGTGTACTTCTTCAGAGAAATCTGTAGCTTCTTCCGTACCATAACGAAGATTTAATGCAGCCAACATGTCTCCTTCTGCAGTGATACCTACACCTGTACGACGACCTTGACCTGTTTTCTTATAGATTTTCTGCCATAAGTTGTATTCTGTGCGCTTTACTTCTTCATTTTCAGGATCACTCTTGATTTTTGATAGAATAGTTTCAATCTTTTCTAATTCAAGATCAATGATGTCATCCATGATACGTTGAGCTAAAGCTACATGCTTTTTGAATAGGTCAAAATTGAATTTCGCTTTGTCTGTAAAAGGATTTTCAACGTATGAATATAAGTTGATAGCTAGAAGACGACATGAGTCGTATGGGCATAATGGGATTTCTCCACAAGGATTAGTAGAAACAGTTCTATATCCAAGATCAGCATAACAATCAGGCACAGATTCCTTGATAATGGTGTCCCAAAATAAAACTCCTGGTTCAGCCGATTTCCAAGCATTATGTACAATCTTTTCCCATAATGATTTAGCCTTAATTTCTTTTACTGTTGTTGGAGTTTCTGAATAGATAGGATATTGTTGAATGTAGCCTTTGTCATTAATAGCTGCAGTCATAAATTCATCATCTATTTTTACAGAAACATTAGCTCCTGTGATTTTGCCTTCAGTCATTTTTGCGTCAATAAAAGCTTCAGAATCTGGATGCTTTATTGATACAGAAAGCATTAATGCTCCACGACGACCATCTTGTGCTACTTCACGGGTAGAATTGGAGTATCTTTCCATGAAAGGAACAATACCTGTAGATGTAAGAGCCGAGTTTTTTACTGGTGATCCTTTTGGACGGATATGAGAGAGGTCGTGACCTACTCCACCACGTCTTTTCATCAGTTGAACTTGCTCCTCATCCATTTTAATAATACCACCGTATGAGTCGCCTGGGCCTTCTACACCAATTACAAAGCAGTTGGATAAAGATGCTACTTGGTAATTGTTGCCGATGCCTGTCATTGGACTTCCTTGGGGTACTATGTATTTGAATTTATCTAGGAGTTTGAAAAGCTCTTCTGATGTTAAGGGATTTGGGTATTTCTTTTCTACGCGCGCAAGTTCATTTGCAATTCGCCAGTGCATATCCGCTGGTGATTTCTCGTATATGCTACCATACGAATCTTTCATTGCATACTTGTTTACCCAAACGCGTGCTGCCAATTCGTCTCCGCTAAAGTACTTTAACGACTCTTCAAAGGCTTCTTCATAAGAATAAGTTTTCATTGCCACAAGTAAATGTTATTATAGGTTAAAATTATTAAATTGAAGCTGTTTTGATATATGAGATATTGAGATAAACGTCTCTGAATATTTTATATATTTCTAGCTTTGCAAAGCTAGAAATGATTTTTCTTTTAGACAACTAAAATAGTACATATATTTTTTGAATTATCTAAAACAAAAACCTAAATACCTGTGTATAAGCATAATAGGTTTAAATAAATATTCTAAAGTTGTCTGAAACAAAAATTTAATAAAATTTATAGGAGAATAAATTTGCTATTTATGAATGCATAAATAGAGCGTATATAGGGGGCTTTTAGCCTTTTGATAAGTGTTAAAATTTTATTTCTTGTGTAATAATTCTTGTACAGCTTCCATGTCTGCACGGTAACTTTTATCTACTTCACATTGGTGTTTAACTGTCTTGCACGCATGAAGAACAGTGGAGTGATTTCTATTGCCGATGAACTTACCAATTTTTGGTGTTGAATATTCAGTATATTTCTTAGCTAAAAACATAGCAAAATGTCTAGCTTGAACTACCTCACGTTTTCTTGAGCGAGAGTGTATTTGTTTGGGTTCAATTTTGAAGTAATCAGTTACTGCTGTTAGTATATTGTCTATGGTAATGACTTTCTTTTCACTTCTCACTACTTTCTTAACGATGCGTTGGGCCAAATCTAAGTCGATTTCTTTATTATAAATAGTAGAGTGAGCCATGATAGAGATTACGATACCTTCAAGATCACGTACACTATCATCCACATTTTCGGCAATATAAGTAATTACTTCTGTTGGAAAGTCTAATCCATCTCGATGAATCTTATTCCGCAGAATATCTTTTCGAAGTTCTACTGAAGGTCTTTCTAGTTCTGCAACCATACCCCATTTGAAACGAGTGAGAAGGCGATCTTCCATACCTTGAAGGAGTACAGGAGGTAAGTCTGAAGTCAGAATCAGTTGTTTACCATTTTGATGAAGGTGATTGAAAATATGAAAGAATGTGTTTTGTGTTTTAACTACACCTGCAAATTCTTGTATATCATCAATGATTAAGACATCAATGGTTTGGTAAAAATTAATAAAATCATTGGTTGTATTATTTCTTACTGAGTCGGTATATTGAATCTGGAAAAGATGAGCTGATACGTATAGCACTCTTTTTTCAGGGTATCTTTCTTTAATTCTAAGTCCGATTGCATTGGCAAGGTGTGTTTTCCCAACACCAGAATTACCATGAATGAATAGGGGGTTGAAAACTGTTTTAGCAGGATTTTCTGCAACTGCTTCAGCTACACTTCTTGATAGTTTATTACTATTCCCTTCTATAAAGGTTTCAAAAGTGTAGTCTGGATTTAATCTTGGATCTAGCTCTTGTATAGCTGGAGCTTGTGGAGCCTGAGGAATACGAGTTCTTGGAGCAGCAGGTGAAATGTTATTTTTGCGTACAGCCGTTGACCGATTAGATGCTTCAAGGTTTACCGTAGCACTAGCGCTTCGGTCCACCATAACATTGTACATTAGTTTCGCTCCTTCACCTATAACTTGATATAAAGTATGACGAAGCAAATCCACAAACTTTTCTTCCAAAAACTCATAGAAGAACTGGCTTGGGACTTGTATCACTAATGTTTTATCCTCAAATTTTAGAGGGATAATAGGGGCAAACCAAGTATTGTATGTCGACTCCGCAACATTGTCTCTTATTATATTTAGACAATCATTCCAAAGCGCAACATGAACAGGTTTATTCATAAGGGCTTTACGCATTAAATATTTAAAACAACTTCAATATACAC